>JAGGXZ010000017.1 GCA_021162805.1 Candidatus Poribacteria bacterium | reverse complement strand
CAGGATAAGCAGTGATAATATCTTGTTAAGCGGTAGTCGGTTATTTTGGACAGCCTGGCGAATAAGCTGTTGGGATGGACATATCGGCCCGCCACGAGCATCTTTCTCACCTCCTTCCTGGTGGTCTCTGTGATAGTATACTAAATCATACAATCATTGAAAAGCCCTAAAAGCCCTCGACCGCACTTGATATAATCGCCTAAATATGGTAAACTTAGAAACTAGGCGATGGGGGCGATCTGGTTTCGACGGGAGCGGATGAGACATAGGTCGCATGCCGAGGTCCCCGCAGGCCTCGTTAAACAGGCGGGAAAACAATAACTGCCGATACTGAACTCGCTCTGGCCGCCTAATTTGAGCGGCCCGTCTGCCCGTTCTTAAGCCTGCAGGGACGGAGCAGGCGTCGCTGAAGCAGGCTTTGCTGTTCGATCCTGCCCGGAGGTCGAACAGCGAGATCGCATCCGGGCTGGCCGATGAGTGGTCTTGCCTATGGGGCTCTCATCGGCGAGAGATCAAACATAGGCTAAGCATGTAGGGACCTATGTCGCAGCGCTTCCGGACGTGGGTTCGATTCCCACCGCCTCCACCATGTCTTTCGTTTAAAACCCTTCCTCGACCATTGACATGTTCCTACTCCGATGATACACTACATCCTGCTCGGGTAATGACCACAGATTGTAATATAAGCGATTCGCTCTTATTTCCCTTAAGTGTAGCGGTTATCCATGAGTAGGGGCGAGGAGGAAGGAAATCCGTTGCACGTTCAACGTTTAACGTTGTAACGTTTTTCCGTTCTGGTTCCTCGTTCCTTTTCGCCCTGAGAAATAAGCATTTCTGGCCTCTCAGATCTCCGCTACACTTAACGATAGAAGGGGGAAGATGATGGCGGGAAAGTATAAGGTTTGTCTCGTCGGATGTGGACGGATGGGGGTTACGATAGACGATGAGGTCAAAGATCGGCCCAATAGCTTTCTCTACCTGCCTTACTCGCATGCCGCCGGCTATGCGGCCGTGGAGGAAACCGACCTCGTCGCCGTCGCCGATATAATCCCCGAAAGGGTTGAGGAGGCGCAAAGGCGGTATAATGTCCCGCGCGGATATACCGGCTGGAGGGAGATGATACTGAAGGAGAAGCCGGACATCCTCAGCATAGCTACTCGCCCCGGGAACCACGCTGAGATAACGATCTTCGCCGCAGAGCACGGAGTTAGGGGGATCTACTGCGAGAAACCGCTCTGCTGCTCGATGGAGGAGGCCGACGCCATGCTTGAGGCATGTAGAAGGGCGAAGGTCAAGTTCAACTACGGAACTCAGCGCAGGTATACCCCGCTTTACGTGAAGATGAGGGAGATGATCGAGATGGGGGAGATCGGAGAGGTTCAATGTGTCATAGCCCATTGTGGTGTCGGCGCTGCGCAGTGGGGGCACACCCATACCGCCGACATGATTATGTTCCTCGCCGGCGATCCAGAGGTGGATTACGTTCAGGGGACGGTCTCGGTGGATGAAAGGGACTTCGATGATAACAGGATAGAGTCCGATCCAGGAATCATGTTGGGTTTCGTGAGGTTTAAAAACGGCGTGCTCGGTTATATGGTCGCTGGGACAGGATACGAGTTCGAGGTCAGCGGATCGAAGGGCAAGCTCAGATCGCTCAACAACGGCCTCTCATGCCAGATGAGAAGAAGCAACGAGTGGGGCAAACTAGAGGAGGTCCCATTCCCTCAATTCCCGCGGGAAAGCGGGACTGTGGGGTGTATCAAGGATCTCATCGATGCCGTCGAAAATGACCGACCTGCCTCGGGGGATATAGAATTGGCGTGCAGGAGTCAGGAGATGATCTTCGGTTTCGTGGAATCACATAGGCTTGGAGGCAAGCGGGTGAAGATGCCGCTCGAAAACAGATCACTGCGCGTATGCCGACCTGACTGGTAATTTTAACGGGTCTTGCCCTAAGCCTTCCGCCTTGGTATAATATAGCCGTACAAAGTCACGAGAGGTTCGTTGATGGGTCGATCCACAGGGGAAAAGCTCTTCTCCTTTAACCCTTTTAACGGGGAGCTTATGGGAGAGTTGCCCATCTGTGGAAGCAGGGAGATAGAGGGGTGTATCGCTAAAGCCGAAAGTGCGTTTCGCCGGTGGAGGCTTATCCCACTGGAGCAGAGAGCGAAGCAGATACTGGCGCTGAGGGATGTCATTCTGGAGAAAGCTGAGGAGATATGTGAGTTGATAACGAGGGAGACCGGGGAACCGATTTCGGAGACCATCCTCACCGAGATCTATCCCTCTCTCGAATCCCTCAGCTATTATGCGGAGATCACGCCGCGCGTCCTGGCAGACGCTCACGTGGAGTATAGAAATCGCCTGAAAAGCCGCAAGGTCGGGCTAAACCGATTCGAGCCGATGGGCATCATCGGCATCATCTCATCTTGGGTTTTCCCCTTCTCGATTCCCATCTCCCAGATCGTCCCCGCCCTTATAGCCGGAAATGCCGTCATCTTAAAACCCTCTGAACATGCCTCGATCGTCGGAATGAAAATCAAGGAGTTGTTCGAAGAGATTGACATTCCCGACGGATTGGTTTCCGTGGTGACCGGTGACGGTGAAACGGGAGAAGCCCTCGTCAGCTCCGATGTGAACAAGATTATCCTCGTGGGCACAACTCAAACCGGACGAGCGGTCATGAGGAAAGCCGCTGAGAGGTTACATCCTGTTACGCTTTTCCTCAGCAGTAAAGGGACGGCTCTTGTGATGGAGGATGCAAATCTGGATAGAGCCGTTAAGGGGATTCTCTATGGAGCCTTTCTCAACTCCGGTCAGGCATGTGGTAGGATAGAAAGGGTTTACGTCGCCCGAAAGATCTATGACGACTTCATCGTGAGGCTAGCCCTGATGATCAAATCGCTCAGGATGGGCAATCCGATGGATCCCGATGTTGAGATAGGTCCGCAGACCACGCCGAGAGGGATCGAAAGGTTGCAGAGGCATCTCAACGACGCCCTTGGGAAAGGCGCCAGGGCCCTCGTCGGTAGAGGATACCTGAAGGAGGGGGGGATGTTCTTTGAGCCGACCCTCCTAGCTGATGCCAGTGAGGAAATGCTCGTGATGCGTGAGGAGACCCTTGGTCCCTTGCTTCCTGTTGCCCCCTTCGACGATCTTGAAAGCACGGTTGAGAGGATAAACGAGACCTCTCTCGGCCTGCACGTTAGCGTCTGGACATCTGACCCGAAACTGGCCATGAAGTTGAGCAACAGCTTCAGAGCTGGCACCGTCTGCGTCAACGACGTCATCTTCACCCTCGCCGAGATCGAATGCCCATGGGGAGGGATGGGGCTGAGCGGCATGGGTAAGATGCATGGGGAATATGGGCTCAGGGAATCCTGCTTTATAAAACACATAAGCTATGACGATGGGAAACGACGCTCCATGCCGTGGTGGTTCCCATATGATGAGAGATATCGGAATCTCATGCTCGCCTCCTTAAGCGGGGGACATGGCATGCTTCCCGATTTCCTGCCACGTTGGCGTGATTTTCTCAGCAGGAGGTTGAGGTGAAACCGAGGGTTATAATCCTCAGAACAGCCGGCACTAACTGCGACTACGAGACGGATTACGCCTTCAAACTCGCCGGCGCTCGGACGGAGCTCCTACACGTAAACAGACTGATCCGAGGGGAGAGGAAGCTGAGCGAGTTCGATATCCTGGCGATACCCGGTGGGTTTTCATACGGGGACGACATATCCGCCGGCGTGCTCCTGGCCAATGAGCTTAGATACAAGCTACGTGATCAGGTATATCGCTTCATCGATGAGGGCAAGCTTATAATCGGGATCTGCAACGGATTCCAGGTACTCGTTAAGGCCGGCCTGCTCCCCGGATTTGAAGGGATGCGCGGCAAACAGCTTGCCACCCTTCATCTTAACGATTCTGCCAAATTCGAATGCAGATGGGTCTATCTTAAACTTGAGACCGATAGATGCGTTTTCACGAGGGGGATCAAGGAGAGGATCTATCTGCCCGTGGCCCATGCCGAGGGTAAATTCGTCGCCCCGAACGATGTGCTTGACAAACTCGATCGGGACGGTCAGGTGGTCTTCAGATACGTGGGGCTGGACGGAAAGCGGGGAGGTTATCCGTACAACCCGAACGGGTCGATGAGAGATATAGCCGGCATATGCGATCCGACGGGAAGGATATTCGGGTTGATGCCTCATCCTGAGCGGTTCCTATGGAGGTATAATCATCCTCGCTGGACAAGGGAGAAGCTTCCCGAGGAGGGAGACGGGTTAGCTATATTCAAAAACGCCGTGCGGTACTGTATGTAATTCAATGAGGTGGAAGATGGATGTTATCTGTCTGGGCATATTCGTCGCCGATGTATTGGCCAAACCGATAACGAAGATACCCGATCGGGGGAAGCTCGAACTTTTCGACGAGATGGAACTCCACACTGGAGGCTGTGCCAACAACACCGCTATAGGTTTGGCGAGGCTCGGTATATCCGCGGGGGCGATGGGCAAGGTGGGTGAGGACGGCTTCGGCGACTTCGTCATCAACAACCTCCGGAGAAACGGCGTCGATACCAGAGGGATAAGGAGAACAGATGAGGCTAATACCTCTCTCACCTTCGTCATGATAGCGCCCGATGGCGAGCGTTCCTTCCTCCACTATATAGGCGCCAATGGAACGATAAAACCTGAGGACATCGACTTCGGTCTGATAGGCGAAAGCAGGATACTTCACATCGGCGGTTTCTTCCTGATGCCCGGGTTTGACGGCGAGCCGACAGTTCAAGTCCTTAAAAAGGCCAAGGAAATGGGGGTAACCATCTCGTTGGATACGGCCTGGGATTCTAGGGGCAACTGGATGAAGCTGCTTGAACCCTGTCTGCCGTATGTGGATATCTTTCTACCGTCGATCGAGGAGGCTAAAATGCTGAGCAGTAAGGAGGATCCTGAGGAGATAAGCCTGTTCTTCCTGGATTACGGGATCGAAATCGTCGGCTTGAAGATGGGGGAGGAGGGAAGCTACGTCAGGACGAGGGATGAGGCCGTGCGCGAGCCGGCCTATAAGGTTAATGTGGTCGACGCCACAGGCGCTGGTGACGCATTTGTCGCCGGATTCCTGGCAGGGTATATCATGGGGTGGGATTTGAAGAGATGCGTGAGATTAGCCAATGCCACCGGCGCGGCATGCGTTACCGCCATAGGAACCACGGCCGGGATCAGAGATCTGGATCAGGTGTTGTCGATAATCCCCGGCCCCAAAGATAGACATTGACATTGGCCTTTAAACATGGTAAATTTAGGATTAATTCGCTGATAAGGCTTTTCACGGGAGGCTTTGAGGTGAAGGCTAAGATATCAATCGGGTATGATCTGGGAGGCACGAGCTGCGGGATAGGCCTCTTCGATATCGAAAGCGGGGAGTTGAAGGCCTCTGATGTACACAAGGTCGATTCCACCCTTCCCGGTAGAGAGATATTCAACGGGATATGTGAGGCTACTGAGAGATTGCTGGAGGAAAACGACCTTGCTAGGGAAGATGTTGGAAGCGTGTGTTTCGCCACTGCCGGCACGCTGGGACCGAAAGGCGCTAAAGATCCATCTCAGATCGAGCATATCCTGATAAGCCCGAACATACCCGGGATGAACAGGTTCCCGTTGAAGGAGGAATACCTGAGGAGATTCCCCGGCGTCTTATTTCTGCTGGAGAACGATGCCAACGCGGCCGGATGGGCTGAATGGTTCTATGGAATCGGCAGGGATGAGAAGGTCAGGACGCTCGTGGGCTTCACGTTGGGCACGGGGCTTGGAGGATATATCATAGTGGACGGCAATATGATTCGACCGGCAGAGCTGGGGCATGTGGTTGTGGATACCGACCCTTCGGCCTTTCAATGTGGCTGCGGCGCGAGGGGATGTGCTGAGGCTTACGTCTCCATAGGCGGCATGAGGAGGATAGCCAGAAAGATTATGATGGAAAACCCCGACTCCAAGCTGTGGGAGATACCGCCTGAGGATCTGGACCCACTCCCGATAGCGAATCTGGCGCGGGGGGGCGATCACGGCGCGCTACTTGTCTACGCTAAGGTGGGGTATTACCTGGGCAAACTGATATGGAACCTCAAGAGGGTCTGTGAGCCGGATGCGGTGGTGTTTTCAGGTAACATATCCAGATCTCTGGATCTGATGCTGCCGGCCATGAAAGCGGTCTTGAGTGAGGACACTCTCATCGAAAGTCAGCCTATAATCAGGGCGACCGAGCTGGGCCCCGATAAGGCCGGGATAATGGGCGCCGGTGGTCTGGCGATCATGTACTATAAACGGTCCCTTTGAAAAACTTGACACAGATGCCAACAAGTGGTATCTTAAATTGAGCTCAAAGGGGCCTGATAAATTAATAGGGTAAGGCAGGGCACGGCCCGAAATGAAAAATCCTCAAGGAGGAAACGTAATGAAGAAGGCACAAAGGTCACTGCTTAACCTATTACTGGTCATCACGGTCCTTACAGGAGGGATCTTCCTTTTAAACGGATGTGTCCCTCTAGGACCGCAGGAACCGTTGATGCCTGTTGTCGAGGGAGATGCTAAATTCTCCGACAGGTTTGAGCTTCAAGAACAACCGCAGTTTTACTATGACCTGTTCGGAAGAGCGCTGCTGGAAGGCAGCGAGGTATGGCAGTATATGGAGAAGAAGGAATTCGATCAGAAGGGCAACCTCTCAGCTGCATGGGATGGTCAGTTGGAGACCGACCGTTACGGCGCGCAGCTCGACCATACTATCCTCACCGAGGATACCTTCAGAGGAAGACATACCGAGTTCGCCATCGGCGACGCTATGAGGCTTAAGCCTGAAACCCTCTTCGCCTGCCCCTATATCATCCGCAAGACCGAGTTCGATGGGTTCAGATGGGATATCTCCTTCGCGCGCGAGAGGCATATGTTCACCTTCCTCAACTCACGTATCTCCAACCCGATCAGATTGCCCAGGGTTATCGTCGGGAACCAGGCCCTGGGCCAGAGTTTAGGGCGTCGAACCGGCACGGCCGAGGGAGATGGCGCCGCAACCTGGGTGGAGAGCGCTCATCTGACGGGTTTCCGTGCTCAGGGGATGTTGGGGGACATATTCAGGGTGGGATTCACGATGATCGACCTTGCCCGTAAACATCCCCAGCGCAGCGATAACCCATTCCTCGGTAGCGTCCCGAACACTCCGCCCTATAAGATCGTCCTCACATTCCGTGATGACTCTCCGGAGGACGGAAGAGCCGGAGCCGCCTTCGGCGGCATGAAGATCTATATCACAGAGCAGAAACGGGATGAGCAGGGCAACCTCCTGCCGGAGGAGAAGAAGCCGCCCATAGTGGTTAACTACGACGAGGTTGAGCCCACTGTCCTGCCTGACGGCACTCCCGATCCGGATAGCACCGGCGGCGAGCAGATCGGCGCCTGGACGGTGGCAAACGGTTTCGACTCCTTCCAGTACACGCTGGATCTGGAATCGCTCGTCGACGAGGGCGTCATCGAGGATATCAGAACGGTCAAATCGATCGAGTTCGAGATGACCCTCGCCGGTGACTACTACGTCGAGATCGTCGGCTACAGCCATGATAACGAGGGCGATGAGACCGGACCGTGGCTGCTGATGGATGAGTTCGGAAGGATCATTATGCCGTTTAGGGATGTCATCGAGGCTGAAGGCAACGTAGGTCAGGAGGGTGATTTCGTCGCTTCCTTAGAGAAGAGGGCAGCCATTGAAAACGATCCCAATAAGTGGAACAAAAAGGTAGTTCATTACAAATACGGCGCTGCCAGAGGCGCTATGCTGTATGGCGTGGATCTGGAGGGAACGATACCGAGGATCAACCTCTACGTCAACGCCGAATACGCCGTAAACGCCAAGTTCAAACAGTATCCGACGGTCTCCAAGGAGCATATAGACTTCGGCCTGCTTCAGACCTACGATCCGAACAACCCCAACGCCAAACCGCCCTTCTCGGTATGCGACGGCGAGAGGTTCGAGGCCAAACTGGGCGGCAAAAACAACGACTCATACGAGAAGGCCTGGTTCGTTCACCTCAAGGGCAGGTTCTCCGAGAAGATACTGGCTGAGGCGTCCTTCTATCACATAGATCCCGGGTATACCACCACCTATTTCGGCCTCGGCGCCAACACGGATCGAGATGAGACATATCGGCTTCCGAGAACAGGCGAAGCCCAGGGCGAAACCGCCCCGCCGATCGATGAGGGCAACTACTGGCTGATAGAGGACGACGACGATAACGATGACTGGCCGGACTCCGAGGACTTCGACGGCGTTCTGCCTCAGGCGGACGACCGCGACCAGAACGGAATCCTGGACTATCAGGAGGACTTCCTCCTGTTCGAGGCCGATCCTCCGATATTCTCCGATATCGTTGACCTCAACCACAACAGGGTTATCGATACACTGGAGGACGAGTACGAACCTGACTATCCGTACGGTATTGATAGGAAAGGGTTCCACATCATCGTCAACTACGATGTGCTGGAGAACCTCACCCTCAAGCTCGGATGGCTCAACGAGAAACAGGTCTCCTCTGAAAGGCAGAACAACACCAAGTATCTCCACATCATCTATCAGCGTGATATCCCCGATTTCGGCACCATCCGCTTCCAGAACCGGTTCGAGCGCGTCCACGACAGCATACCGGATTACGCCGTGACCCTATACGTTGGCGCCCTTGAGGCCACGGAGACGATGGACGCTTTGGACTTCTATAATGCACGCGTCAACACCACAACGCTGCAATTCATGTACACCGCCATCCCGAACCTGACCTTGGAGACCAAATACCTGCTTGTGCTGCAGAAGCAATATCAGCCTAATGACGCCGAAGCGATCAGGCTGGATGAGGATCCGACCGATGAGATAGACACGAGGATCGACTTCAGATATCCGGAACAGCAGGTCGAGGCGAGCGGCGGACTGAAGGAGTATCCCTTCTATCCCGATCCGAACTTGGTCTTCAACAGGGCGAACTGGAAGGACAGAAGATATCCCGAAAGAAGCATCCGCCAGAACACCTGGATATTCAAGACCAAGTATGAGATACCGCTCGGCAGTCTGCCTCTCATCGGGAAGTTGGGTGAGGACATAACGCTGACGCCGATGTTCAAATACATCTACATCCACAACTGGGACAGGAAACCGGAGGAGATGTATCAGCCCGAGGAGGGCGGTCCTATCTACGCCCTCAACTACAAGTTCTATGGGCCGACTCATCCGATGACGGATGAGTATCTGAGGTTCAACCAGAACTCCCGTGAGATCGTCGAGCTCCTCAGGCTGGACTATCAGTTCACCCAGCGGATGAGCATACTGGGTGGTTTCCAGTTCCGCAGGTTCATCAATAAGGACAAGTACTTCGAGAACTACCTCGATATATTCCGCAAGGCCCAGGGCGAAAACCTCAGGGTCTCCGACTTCTACAGGCCGACCGTTAAGACCAGGATACTCGAGATCCAGGCGATAAACAGAGGCGAATGGCTCGGATTTAACGTGGTCGTGCTTCTCGGTTTCAGACACAGGGTTGACCTGAAAACCCATGTCTCCGCTGACACCTGGTTCGTCAGGGCCCTGATGGGATTCTGATTTTATGGGGTAGGGGCGCAAGGCCTTGCGCCCCTACGAGGACCAGGCCGAAACTTTCCCTCAGTTTCGGTGTTATACTTTGATGGAATAACCATAAAATTCTAATGCCAAGGAGGAAAGGATGAAGAGATACACCTGGTTGCTCCTCGTTCTTCTCGTCTCCCTTCCGATCGCCTTCGTCATTGCCCAGGAGGCCGGGCAGGGAGAAACCGCTGCACCGGCTGCCGGCGGGACACAGGCGGCGACCGAGGGGACGACTGAAGAGACGGCGACGAAGGCAGAGGTCACCTCTGCTCAAACGGGAACCATAAAGGGTTCCGTCTTCGATACCTCTCCCCAGCGTAAACCCATCGCCGGTGCCACCATAAAGTATACAGGTCCCGGCGGCGTTTCGGGAGAGGTCACATCGGACGACGCCGGAAACTACGAGATCACAGGGCTGCCACCTGGAACCTACATCCTTAACGCCTGGCACAGGAAGTATGCCGAGAGGAAGAACCTGTCGGTCATAGTCACCCCTGGCGGCGAAGCGATATTCGACATCAAGATGCGGGAGAAGGACACCCCTGTAACCTACTTCAAGAAGATGGGTATAACAGCGTATCCTCTGGCCCTTTGTTCGATCCTGATGCTCACCTATATAATCGAGCGTCTCTACGCCTTCTATAAGGCGAGGTCAAGGATCGGCACCGAGCAGTTCGTCTCCCAGATCACCGAGGCGCTGCGCAACGACAACATCATGGAGGCCGTCTCCATATGCGAGGAGGCCGGCGGGCCGCTGGCGAACGTGCTGAAGGCGGGGCTTTTGAGATACAGCCAGGCGATGATCGAGGATAAGGAGATCACAAAGGAGGATATACAGGAGGCCATCGAAGAGGCAGGTCTGCTGGAGATACCTCAGCTGGAGAGGAACCTGGCCGTCCTGGGAACGATAGCGGTCATCGCTCCTCTGTTGGGGCTTCTGGGAACCGTTACCGGTATGATCAAATCCTTCACCACCATAGCTTTGGAAGGAACCGGTGACCCGCAGCAGTTGGCGGGCGGTATCTCCGAAGCTCTGCTTACAACCGCTACCGGTCTGACCATCGCCATCCCCACAATGGTGGCCTATAACTACTTCGATGCTCGAGTCAGCCGTTTCGTGCTGGAGATACAGCAGGTCTCAACGGAGATAATAAACTCGCTGCTTCTCGGCAGAAGCGGCGGTGGATCGGCGGAGGCGTAAGGGAGGATGATTTCCTCCCATTCCTCCGCCAGGAGGTGATGACAAAGTGCGAAGGACTGAGCAACAGACTATGAGGGGAGGCAGGCGCAGAAGAGCTCCCAAATTGGATATGGCCCCGCTGATCGACTGTGTGTTCCTCCTGTTGATCTTCTTCATGGTCTCCACAACCTTCGCCCCGATGCCGGGAATACGCGTTAAGCTACCTCCCCCGGGAAGACCCTCCAGCAGTAAGCCTAAAGGACTCGTCCTGCGCATCGCGGACCCTGAACCCGGCAACCCATACGGTCTGATGATCCTCAACGATCAGGTCGTTGACATGCCCACTCTCTTCCAAAGGTTCATCGAGGCACCGGCAACAATGAAGAAAATGCTGATCATCCAGTCGGGAAGGCAAGTTCTGCATCAACAGATCGTTGAGGTGATGGATCTGGCGAAACGGTCCGGTATAGACAAGATCGGGTTCGCGATGGTCGCAAGAGGACCATAGGAGAGATAGCCATGAGGGGAATGTTTCAGCAATTCCAGGAGAGAAAAAGAGAGGAGATCGAGCTCCCGATAGCCCCGCTGATCGATTGTGTGTTCCTCCTGTTGATCTTCTTCATGGTCGCCACGATCATGAGGGTTAATCCTCCTTTCTCCGTCGATCTGCCAAGGTCACAGATGAAGGAGGAGTTCCCCCGAAAGAAGTTCAATCTGTTCATCGGGCCACAGGGTCAGATAGCGCTAGATGATATGCAGCTCAACAATCTGGATGACCTGGACAGGCTCCTCTCACAGAAGGCACAGTACATTCAGACCCTCATTATAAAGGCCGATAAAACTGCCAAACACGGTGTGGTCATCGACGTCATGGAGAGGGCTAAGCAGAGAGGGATAGATTCGATAGCGATCGCCGTTAAAGAGGAATCCCAACAGTAGTAAAGGGCCATCCAGGAGCTAATATAACTTGTGGACAAGGGCGAAGCGTTCTTTCACCTTTAACGCTTCGCCCTTGCTAATATAGGGAGTCAGGCTGGGGAGCGTTGAAGGAGAGATAATCGTCTCGGCGGGGTTAAAACCTCGCCAGTTTCTTTTTCCTTTCCCAGTAATATCTGAAGTTTTCGTAGGGCACGTCAGGCGGTATGTATCCGCCCTTATCCAGAATGGACCCGATTCGCCTTAGTTCCTCGTCTATCGCGTCCCTGCCTTTCGCCAGCGCTCTCTTATCTATCCCGCCCATCATCAAAAGATCCCTGCCGTATTTCCTTCTCAACTTTACAACATCCATCCCCGCCGCCACCTCCATCGGATAGACGCCGTTTACACCGCATTCAAGCCATAGCGGTATGAGCTCTTCGACGTTTGGGGCCAGGGCCCCCACTCCCATAGGGGGACCCTGTCGACCGGCTCGAAATGCATCAGCCTTTGAAACCTCTCCTTATGAGTCACAGCTCCACAACCTCCCCTGTCATGGCTGATCTATTGGCCGCAAGGGTCACAGCAAGGGATTTAACGGCGTCCTCAAGCGGAGATCTTATCAGGTCCCTCCTTCCATCCTCAACGGCCTTGACGAAGGCAGCGTTGAGCTGATAGGTCGGCTCAACCTTGGCCTCGATCCTCTCCCTGACCACTTCTCCGCCGACCCTCTCGAACTTCTCCATCGTATTGCCCCTGATCCTTATCAGGAGCTCATCGGCGATCAGATCTATGCCGGTGTTATAGGGGATTCCGGGGAAGAGCGCGTAGGTGGCTGAAAACGATCCCGGCGCCCCGTTCTTGAATCGCATCGTCACCGAGTAAACGTCCCAGTTGTTGAACCCCTCCTGTCCGGCCCTCGTCTGTAACGAGTAGACGGCGTAAACCGATTCGATATCACCTCCGAACATCCTGAAGAGATCTATCAGATGCGTGGCCTGTTCCACGATCTGTCCTCCCGCCAGATCCCTATCCTGTATCCATTTGACCAGCGGCGCCGTCCAGTAGTAATACCCCACAGCCATTCCGAAGGGCCTATTCTCAAGTATCCTGAGCACCTCATCGCAGATATCCAGATATCTGAGCTGATATCCGACGGAGCAGATCACCCCGTTTTCCCTGACCGCCCTGAGCATTCTGCCGGCATCTTCCATACTGAGCGCTATCGGCTTTTCGACCAGTATATGACATCCCTTCTCGGCGGCGTATTCGACTTGTTCGGCATGGACGAGAGGAGGCGAACAGATGTGAACGGCATCGAGTTTCTCCCGATCCAGCATCTCGCGGTAATCGGTATAGGGAGTGGCGTTGAACCTCTGCGCCACCTCCTCGGCTCTCTCCCTCTGGATATCGCATATGGCGGCGATCTGAGCCGATTTTATCTTTGACAGCGCCCCCATATGTCCCTGGGCGCGTCTGCCAGCGCCTATGAAACCTATTCTCATCCTGATACCTCCTCTTCAATCGCCGCTTTTTGAGAGTTGATCTCCCGAATCTTAGCCGGATCGAATTTCGGCCTGCGATCATAAGTATGCAGACCGTTGACCTCCTGCTCTATATCGTAAAGCTGGGTGTAGCAGAAGCCACACATCCGTGGATGCCTGAGAAGCGCTTCGGTAAGCTTGCGGTATCGATCCAGGAACTCCTCCTCGCTCCTGGGACGATCACCATATCCCCACCCTTTCTCATCCTTCTGCTCCGGATTCCACCACGTTCCCCCATATTCGCTGACCCAGTAAGGCTGTCCCCGATAAGGCGCGTCTCGATCCGGCCTGTTGCGCCATGCCTCGCCGCCCTCAGCAAGGGGCTTGAACCTCGATGCGAAGCTCTCCGGATTTTGATCGTAACAGTGGACATCGTAAAGATCGGTTTCAACGTGTGTGTAACCGCTCGTGTCTATCACGAGACGGGTTGGATCGACCTGTTTCGTCACCCTGTAGACCGTCCTTATGAACTCCGGATTTTGATCCGCTGGCGTCTCATTGAACGGACACCAGCCTATAATGGCCGGATGATTTATATCCCTCTCAAGCACCGTCAGCCATTCGACGAGGAATCTCTCCAGTGAGGCGGGATTAGAGTGATCCAGGCCCCAGTTGGGGAATTCTCCCCAGACCATATATCCCAATCTATCGGCCCAGTACAAAAACCTCCCCTCGAACACCTTCTCGTGAAGCCTTGCCCCGTTGAATCCCATCGCAAGCGATAGTTCGATATCCCGCTTAAGCGCCTCGTCCGAGGGAGCCGTGTAGATCCCATCCGGATAAAATCCCTGATCCAGAACCAGACGCATGAAAACGGGCTTACCGTTGATGGTAACGGCCGGACTTTTGATACCTACCGATCTAATTCCGAAGTAGCTTCTCACCTTGTCTATCACCTCTCCGTCCCTCTCAAGGGTGAGGGTCATATCGTAGAGGAACGGATCCTCGGGAGACCACGGCCTGATCTCAGGTGGGGAGATGATGAGGGAGGCCTTATATCCGGGGCAATTCGTCCGCGTCTCCAACACCTTATCACCGTCCATGAAGATCTTGGCGATGAGAACCATATCGGTCTCATATCCGTCGAGTTCGACGTTCACAAGCAGGGAGCCTTCCCCCATGATCGGTATCATCCGCAGACGGGAGATATAGGTATGGGGCACAGCCTCAAGCCAGACGGTCTGCCAAATTCCGGTAGTCCGGGTGTATACGCAGCCGTGAGAATGATAGGCCGTGGATTGTTTGCCGGTGGGCTGGAGCGGAGAGCGGGTGTCATCCTCGACGTAGACCACGAGGGCGTTTTCGCCGCTCTTCACCGAATCGGTGATCTCAAAGGTGAACGGGGTATAACCGCCTCTGTGAGATCCGATCTCTTTACCGTTGAGGTAAACCCGTGTTCGATAATCCGATGCCTCGAAATGAAGCAGGATACGTTTGCTCTCCCAGCTCCGGGGTATCTCGAAGGTTCGACGATACCAGACGGCCGGGATGAAATCTCTATATCCCACGCCCGAAAGCGGGCTTTCCGGGGGGAACGGCACCAATATCTCACCCGATAATCTCTCCGCATTCGGCAATCCACGATCGATCCCTGAACGGCCCGGGTCCATCTCGAACTGCCAGATCCCGTTCAGGTTCAGCCAGCTTTCCCTTTCAAGCTGGGGTCGTGGATATTCAGGCCTTGGGATATCGCTCATAACACACCTCCTTGGATTTTCTATCTTCTCCTGAACCGCGATTCCAGTTCCTTCCGAGATAATCTTATGATCGTCGGCCGCGAGTGAGGGCAGTTGAAGGGGAGCTCCGTCCTTGATAGATCGCTCAGCAACCGTTCGATCTCCTCCTGTGACAGCTTATCCCCCGCTTTAATCGCTGACCGGCAGGCCAGGATCACGAGCATCTCCCTGATCATCTCAGTCCGACTGACCTTTCCCAAACCGGTTCTGATCCTCTCAAGGATCTCGACGAGCGCCCCTTCGATCTCCGAATTTCCCAGGGATGAGGGAACACCCCTAACCAGCAGGGTGTTGCCTCCGAATCGCTCCAGATCAAATCCCAGGCGCGAAAGCAGTTCGACGTTCTCCGAGAAGGCCTCGATCAGGTTAGCGGGCAGATCGATCGTGATCGGCATCAACAATCCCTGAATCGCTATCCCGCCCCCTTCAAACTGGGAGATCAGCCTCTCGTAGATAATCCTCTCAGAGGCGGCGTGTTGATCTATAATCACCACCTCATCGCCCGATTCGGCCAATATGTAGGTATCGAACAATACTCCCCTGATGGCCAGCTGGTCGAACTTCAACCCACCGAGCTTCAGATCTATTCTCTGATCCTCCACCGAGGCCCTGATATGGGGTGCTAGGGGGATCTCCTCCTGAGCGACGTTTGGAAGATCAATCTCCCCGCTCTCCCGCTCCATCCGCTCCTCGCTCACCGCCTGAGAGGTGGAACCCGGCACGTATAGACCGCTGTGGATCCCCTTATTTAATATCCTGACGATCTGCGAGTAGACCGCTCTCTCATCGCTGAATCGAACCTCCATTTTGGTCGGATGGACGTTAACGTCGACGTGGCGCGGGTTCATCTCGATGAAGATGAAGGCTACGGCGTGTCGTTCCCTGGGGATAACGGCGCGCAACGCCTCATCTAAGGCAGCAGCTATAAGTCTGCTCCTTATCGGTCTGCCGTTCAGGAAGAAGAGCTGATAGCTTCTGTTCGGCTTGGTGAAGTTCGGATTGCCCACAAAGGCGTGAAAGGCCATGTTGGGAAGCTCCTCGTGGATTTCAATCAAATTTTCTGAGAAGCTCTTACCATATATCGCGTATATCCTTTCGGCGATCGTCTCCGAGGGCGGGAGGTCCATCACCTTCCTCCTGTTATGGGTGAGCCTGAAGAGAATATCGGGATGAGCCAGGGCATTCCAGATGAAGATGTTGAGTATGTGACGGAACTCGCTTGGCTCGCTCTTGAGGAATTTCGCCCTGGCGGGGAGGTTGAAGAAGAGATTGGACACCCTCACCCTCGTGCCGACCGGGCATCCGATCTGACCGACCTCCTTAACCCTGCCGCCTTCGACCACGATCTTGGTTCCGGATAGATCCCCCGCCGTTCTGGTAACGAGCTCCATCTTTGAGACCGAGGCGATGCTGGGGAGGGCCTCACCTCTGAACCCAAGCGTTTTGATGGCGGCTAGGTCTTCGGCCGACGAGATCTTACTTGTGGCATGTCTGCGGATGGAGAGCAGAGCGTCCTCCCTGCTCATCCCGATCCCATCGTCGGCCACCTGAATTAGCTTCTTGCCGCCGGATAGAACCTCCACCTCGATCGATCGGCTTTCGGCATCGATTGAGTTCTCCATCAGTTCCTTGACGACAGAGGCGGGCCTCTCCACCACTTCGCCGGCGGCGATCTTGTTCGCTATCTCCTCCGGAAGAACCCTGATCCTCAAAAGATCAACTCCTCCCCGGTTTTCTCCTTCTCCTTGAACCCATAGACCTCTATCTCCGCTACTTTGGGAACTCCAAGCTGAATATTGGGATGAATGAAGATAACATCCCTGGAGACTTGCCCCGGTATAAGTTTGTCCTCCCAGGTTTCGCCCAGTCGGAACATGAGTTTATCCGTATGGGTGAAAACGCGCAGTTCCACCGTCTCCTTCCGATTCCCTTTTACCTTGACTATCTCCTTCCACTCGTTCTCGCCCAGCGACGTGTAGACGATGAAATCCTTGACGTTTATATTTCTGAGGATTATCTTGTGAATGGTGAACTTCTTCGGAAAGGAGATTATGATTTGGCGCGAGACCCCCACAGGTGTGTTCACGTCGCCGTCGATGAGCCTCGGCTCAGAACACTCCGTCCCGGGGTATCGGGCGTAATTGTCGCTCCACTCCTGTTCCTTGAACAGCTCCCTGGCGATCATCATCGGATAGCACCCTGCTATCGCCATCGATAGAACGGCTATGAGAAACACCCCAGATCCCATAGAGATTCTCATCTCCCTTGAGCCTAGCGCCTGTCCCAGACCGATCATCCGCGGACTACCGACCGCTGCCCGCTGCAAAAAACGTCGGACGGCGGACTGCCGACTGCGGACGTTAACCTCAAAATCACGGTCGAATCCCATGAACCTCATCCTCCCTTAGGGATCGATATACCGAGCTTCCCCTCGATGGTCCTCCATCTAGCAGGATGGGTCTCATCGGTGAAGACGGGAAGAAAACCGAGCTTTAGATAGGTCTTTATGGCCGGTATCCTGAAGTCATCGGTATGGAGCGTAGCATATTTAAAGCCATGTTCCCTGAACCAATACAGCGTTTTCAGAACCAGCATATATCCTAATCCCTTACCTCTGTGTTCCTCAAGCACGCCCACCATATGCACGTAACCGGCCTCCTTTTCCTCCGGTTTCTGCTGCCAGGCGCAGGCGGAACCTACAGGTTTCCCCTTCCATGTCAGGAAGAAGAGCCTATCGGGTGAAAACTGAGGTTTTTCGATGATCTCCCTCCTGCATCGCTCCGGGTCTGAGCCGCCGCCTATGGTCTTGCTTATTATATAGGACCATGCCGCCTCATCCCCGGGCCGATATGTACGTATTCCATATCCCGGAGGAAGCCTTATCTCAGGCAGATCCTCCAGATCTGGCCTCCTCATAAACAGTTGGCTCAAAATCTCACCCCAGATCCAGAGTGAAGTTCTCGATCGGATTTTCCCAGAGCAGCCTTCTGGCCACCCATAACGCCTGATCTTCCGTCAGATATCCGTCCTCGATCTTTTCGGCCAACACCTCGGCGAGTTGTCTGAGGTAAAGCCTCACCTTGGCGACGCTCCACTCGCAGTAGTAGCTGTCGGAGAAGAAACCGTTGGTTTTGACTATCGGCAACATCTCTATCCTCTCACGCAGCATCTGCTTGATGTAAACCGGGTAGAAGGTGTACCACCAATGGCCCGAGACAACACAATTCGGGAAGATCTTGGCGTAGACGGTCAGCTCATGCAAAAGTATGGTGTTCAGAATGCAGATGTCGAATCGGACGTCGGGGTATCTGTTCAGCGCATCCCTCAGGGTCTTGATCATATTCAGATCGGTCGAAAGGGCGTCCCGATCCTTGAACACCCTTCTATCGACGCCGAGCATGAGCTGGAAAGGCATGCTGAACTCCTTACAGAATTCCACCAGCGTATAGAACAGATATGAACGCAACGACAGGAGTTCACCGTCGGATATGGGCTTGCCCGAGAGGACGTCGTCGTAGATCTTCTCAGCGGTCACCTCGGCGACCGGCCAGGCGGTGAAGTCAGGCGGAAGCGATATCGCCACGGAGACTGCGCCCTGATCTTTGAACTTCCCATATACCCTTCCGATAGCCTCCTTCAGATCCCCCAGGCAGCTTATAGAGATACCGGACGCTTTCTCCAGCCTCCGAGTGGTTTCCGGGAAGTGAATCTGGTTTATCCAGGGATCTATCCTAAGGGTTGGTATGAACATCTCCCTATCATATCCTGAAAATTCCTCGTCGAACTCTATCGTCAGAAAGGCCCTCTGGATATTGAGTTTCTCCTTGAGCACCTTTCTGTACCATCCCTCCTCCTTAAGCCTTTGATTGGCGATATCGTAAACCCTCTTCCAGTTGCTCTCATCCAGTATCACGCCGTCGAAGTCGAAGAGTTCCTTGAAGATCTGCATCAATCCCCAGACGGTAGTGGTATTTTGAATTCTGGGGAAGTAGGGGAGGATATTTTGGATTCGCTTTTCGGGCGGCAGTTCCTCGCTTATAAGCTCTCTCGGCATCCCGGCGCTTTCCAGCTCGGTGGCGATATAGTGGTAGAAAATGATATCAGCCAGATTCTCGGCGGACGGCTGATACCATCTGATGTGGGTGTGACAATCGATGATGGGGAACCTCGATATCTCATCGAGCAGGTCTCCGATCAGTTTTCTATCGGCCATCTCTTCACCTCCAGATCTATAACAGATGCTCCATCCCCAACTTCCTGCAGATCCTCTTCGATCCCGGAAGCCTAGGACAGAGCTCAAACGCCTTTTTGAGAGTCATCCGGGCGTTTTCCATCTGGCCGAACTCGAAGTAGAGCTCAGCCAACTTCTTATACGCCCAGGCGATCTGACGCTTCGATCCGCCCAGAAAGATCAACTTCTGTATATAGAGGAGAGATAGCTCCGGAACGCGGGATTGTGTCAATAGACGTGAATAGATCCTCTTGAGCCTTGATATCACCTCTTCGGTGAACTTGTTAAAATAAGGCCTATATCGTTCATGCTCTAAAGAGCGTTCGTATAGCCTCGCTGCCTCCTCATATCTGCCAAGCGATTGATATGCCTCGGCGAGCAGAAATTCGCAATCGCGCGCATCGGGATAATCCATATGCTCGGTCAGATCCAGGTTCCCTTTCTCGCCCGTGAGTCCCTCGTATATCCGAATCGCCTCTTCGATCCTCCCCGAAAGCAACTCGGACAGGATGAGATCGAATTTGGATAGCTTAGCCGGAGAACCGGTTCCGTTTCCCCCGTGGAAGCGAGTCACCCGACGATCATACTTCGACAACACCCGATCGTAAAAGGCCCGTTTACGATCGTCCATCAGCGTCTCATAGGCGGCGATGATCGCCCTGAACTTTCTGACGGCTTCCTCCTTATCCTTCGGATTTTTATCAGGATGAACCTGTTTGACCAGCCTGCGAAACGCCCTTTTGATCTGAGCCTTGGTGGCCTTTCTATCTACACCGAGTACCTCATAGTGATCGATCATAGCCTGCACCCGAACACAAGCGAGGTAATCTAAATTATATTGGGAAAATCCACTCTTGTCAAATAACACTGATGTAACGCAGGACTTCTCAAAAGTTCATGGAGCGTAAGACGAGGAAAATCTAGGCAACATAAGGGTTTTGAGCAAATTCGCGATAGATTAGAGCGCGAATTTCCTCTGAATCACTTATGCCAT
>JAGGXZ010000016.1 GCA_021162805.1 Candidatus Poribacteria bacterium | reverse complement strand
GCGCAAGTGAGCCGACCATGAAGGGTCTCCCGTTGAACCTGCTGTGTTTGGCGTGCGAGTAAGGCACCACCCTTTCGTTGCAGACCGCCTTGTAGTCGCTGACGTCGAATCTCTCCCCGGTGGAGAGCGCTATCTTATCGCCGAAGTATCCGAATCCGTCCTCAGGTTCGAGCGCCGCGTAGAGCGTGGGCGAGGTCGGGTAGTCCGGAACCTGAACGGTCGAAAGCAGCTCCATCATCTCCATCGCCTCGACCAATCCCTTCTCCAACGATCCCCTCAGCTCCCTCAGCTCATCCTCACCGGGCAATCTGCCGAATCCACCCAGCGCCACGTTCGTCTGATGGACCATTCTGCCGCCGATCCTCTCCTGGATGGTGTTGCCGAGCTTTTTGAGTCTGAGGGCTTTTGCGACGGCGTCAGGATGATCGGCCGCCATCTCGATGACGCTGTTGTAGCCGAGGAAATCAGGCAGCGCCAGGCAGAAGATATGTAGGGCATGACTTTCGATATTCCCCCCGTGCACCAGAAGCTCTCTCAACAGCTTCGTCTGCTCGGTGACCTGAACTCCGAGGGCGTTCTCGACGGCCATGGTCGACGTGACGCAATGGATGGCGGAACATATCGCGCAGATCCGTGTGACTATCGGGGGTATCTCGTCGAACCTCCTCCCCAACACGACCGCCTCGAACATCCTGGGCCCTTCCATCACGTTGACCCTGACCTCCCTGATCTGATCCCCATCCAACTCGACGTATACGCCGCCGAAACCTTCGACGCGACAGAGGTGTTCTATCTCTATCCTCCTCACGTCCCTACCTCCAACTGTTTCGCCGTTGCGGCGAAGGTCTTGAGCTTGTTCCAGATGTCATCGTAGGAGAACCCCTTCTCCCTGAGCAGCTTCTCCTCGGCGGCGATGTTGGCCTCGGTGACCGGCCCTCTGCATCCTATGCAGGGCATGTTCTGGGACGGGCATCTGGCGTTACACCCTGCGACGGTCACGGGACCGAGACAGATCACGCCCTTTTCGAGGAGCAGGCATGGGTTTTCGTTCATCTTACACTCCGTGCATACGGCGTAATCCGGGAGAACGGGCATATCGCCGTGCAAAAGCGAAGCGATCGCCGAGAGGATCTGTCCCTTCTCTATGGGACAGCCGGGGATGGCCAGATCGACCTTGACATAGCTGGAAAGAGGCTGCGGAACGAGAGGCGAAAAGTAGTAAGCCCTCTCGCCGTAGACCTTCTCTTTAAGATCATCGCGCGGAACGTCGTTCTTGGCGGCAGGTATCCCACCCCACACGGCGCAGGTGCCTATGGCGATGAGGATTTTTGACCGTCCTCGGAGCTTATAGAGCATCTCCCTGTCCTCGTGGGTTATGACCGTCCCCTCGACGAAGGCTATATCCAGCTCGCCCTCCTCGTCGTTATCGCTCATGCCCATTGGGAAGAACCTCAGATCGATCGCGCCGACGATATCCAGCAGTTCATCCTCGCAGTTGAGGATCATCAATTGATCGCCGCCACAGGACGTCAGACCGTATATCCCGACTTTGGGTTTTCCGGCCATCAGATCACCTCCGGCAGGTTTATCACGTCCCAATATGTGAAGATCGGTCCGTCAAGGCATGTGTATTTATGGCCTATTCGGCAGTGGCCGCATTTGCCGACGCCGCATCTCATCCGTCTCTCCAGCGACATCAATATCCTATCCTTCGAGAAGTTGTGGTCGAGCAGCTTTTTCAGCACGAACTTATACATCACCGGCGGACCGCACACCGCCGCGTAGGTGTTATCCGGGTCGATCTCCCCCAGATAGTCGAAGAGATCGGTCACCACGCCGACGTGGGCGGGCCATCTCCCCTCCGGATCGGTGTCGACCGTCAGCAGGCAGTTTATATCGGGCTGGTCGAGCAGCGAGATGAGCTCATACTTGAACAGCATCTCGTCCGGCGTCTTCGCCCCGTACATCAGCGTGATATCCTTGAACTTCGGCCTATTGTCCAGGGCATACCACAGAAGCGACCTCAAGGCCGCCATCCCAAGGCCCCCCGCTATAAGCAGCAGATTGTTGCCCTCCATCTCCTCGACGGGAAATCCGTTGCCGTAGGGGCCTCTTATCCCGATGAGCGAGTTGGGCTCGAGGGCGAAGAGGGCGTTCGTGACGCGGCCTATTTTCCTGACACATACCTCGACCGTCTCGGGCCTCGTGGGGGAAGATGCGATCGAAAAGGGCGCCTCCCCCGTGCCTATGACGCTCAACATCAAAAACTGCCCCGGCTTATGCCTGAAGTTCTTCGCCACCTCATCCTTCTCGAAGCGGATCTGGAACAGCTTGTGATCCTCTATCTGGGGCAGGATTCGGATTATCCTGGCCGGATAAGGCTGGTATATCTCAAACGGATTGTCGGAGTGACCTCTCATCCTTCTCCCCCTTTCTATGCCGTTGACCTGAGTTTTTCTATCACATCCGGGAACTTAAGCCCGGCGACACACATCTGGGAGCATCTCCCACACCCGACGCAAGCCGGCCTGCCGAACTCCTCCGAGAAGACCCTCAGTTTGTGATAATATCGTTTTTTCATCCTGGTGGATCTCTCGGCGGCGAAGTTGTGTCCGCCGGCGACGAGCGAATACTCCCAGAAGAGGCAGGAATCCCACCTGCGCTTTCTCACCCCGCTTTGGGCGTCCAGCGACAGCTCATCCACCACGTCGTAACAGTAGCAGGTGGGGCAGACCATCGAGCACGTCCCACAGCTGAGACATTGGCCGGCCACCTCATCCCAGACCTCGCTCTCGTACTCCAAATCCATTATCTCCGGCAGACCGAGCATGTCCACCTTACTCTTGAACATCTCGGCCTTTCGGAGCATTGAGCTCTTGAACGCCTGCTTGTCCTCATCCGTCACCTCGTCGAAGAGCTCCTCCCCTGCCAACGTTATATCGTCGCCGAGGCTGGTTCCGACCCTGACCAGGTATGAATCGCCGATATCGGAGAGGAACAGATCGAACCCATCGTCGACGAAGTTGGTGCCCATCGAATAACAGAAACAGTATTCGTCCGGAGTACAATCTATCCCAACGATAACGCCGTTCCGGCGCCTGGTCATATAAGCGTTGTCGGTATATCTTCCGCTGAATACCATATCCAGTATCTTCAGCCCGTGTATATCGCATGAATGGACGCCGAACAGCACGAAGGGCTGATCCAGGTCCTCGACAGCCGGCGTGAAACCCTTAAGCGGCGAGAAGTGAAACATCGGTTCCTGGGGGGGAAGGAAGAACTTCTTGGGCGGCAGGATCGTCCTGTTGTAATTCAGCTCGACCTCATCCGCCGATGATATCTCCTGAAAGGAGTAGCTCGTCTCCCCCTTTCGGACGGGGGCGTATACCGGCCCCACCTTCCTGAGCTCCTCCACAAGGCCCTCCAGGTTGGACTTCGGGAGTTTCACCACCTTCATTTCCCCTCCTCCTTCTCAAGGAGCCTCTCGACCCTTTTCAGAAGATCAACGGCCATGACCGGCTTCTCGACGTAGTCGTCCGCCTTGAAATACTCGCCGTCGGTCTGAGGTGAGAACTTGAAGCCGGTTTTCGCCGTTATGGCTGAGACGGCTAGGATCGGGATATCCCTGTATTCCGGATCGTTTTTAAATTGGCTGCAGAGGACAAACCCGTCGTTCAACCTCTCCATCATGATGTCGAGGATGATCAGATCGGGCTTGTCCTCCTCGACCATCCTACACGCCTCCTCCCTGTTGGTGGCATGTCTGACGAGATAGGAGTTGGCCTCCAGGATGGATTTCACGGCGCTGGCGAAATCCTCGTCATCTTCCACGATCAGTATCTTCCTCTCCATCTCTTACTGACCTCCGGTTTTGTGAACGTGAGATTTATCACTTTTCCGTGAGAAATGAATCTCACTCGATCTCCCTCCTGGGCAGAAACAGGGTGAAGGTCGTCCCCTCACCGAGTCTGCTTTCAACCTCAATTCTGCCCGAATGCGCCTCGATGATCTTCTTCGTTATGGACAGCCCAAGACCGCTCCCGGTGAGTTTAGGGTGTTCTTTGGATCGAACCCTGAAGAACTCGTCGAATATGTAGGGCAGGTTCTCCTCGGCGATCCCTATGCCCGTGTCGGATATGGATATGAAAACCCCCTCGTCGCTGTCCCTGAGGCTTATCGTGACGGAGCCGTTAGGTTTGTTATACTTGATGGCGTTGGAGATGATGTTTGAAAACGCCTGCTTGAGGCTATCGGAATCCCCCTTGATCGGCGGGACCCGTTCCGGATACATTCTGATTATCTCTATGGCGTTTTCCTCCGCCAGCGGCTGAAGCTCCTCGATCGCCTCGTCGAGCACCTCGGTGAGGTTGATAGGGACCATCTTCTCGGCGAGCTTGCCCGATTCGATACGGGACATATCCAGCCAGTCGTTGATCATCTTCAACAGCTCATCCGCTCTCTCGGAACATCTCTCCAGTACCTCTTTGACCGGGGCCGGGACCTCGCCCATAGCTCCCGATGAGATCGCCTCGATGTACTGTCTGATGGCCACGAGAGGCGACTTCAACTGGTGTGTGACGATGGAGATGAAATCTGCCTTGAGCCTATCCCTCTCCCGTCTCAGCGATTCCCTCTCAGCTTCAAGTCTCCTCTTCTCAAGCCCCCTTCTGACGATAACCCTGAGCTCGTCGGGTGTAAAGGGCTTGGGGAGGAAATCGTATGCGCCGCGTTTCATGGCATCCACCGCCGATTCGACCGTGGCGTATCCGGTTATGACGATCTTCACCATCGACGGGTCGATCTCGCTCAATCTCTCCAACACCTCCATCCCGTCGATGCCGGGCATCTTAAGGTCGACGATCGCTATATCCGGCTTGGACTCCTTCGCTATCCTGAGGCCCTCCTCCCCCGATAGGGCGGTTAAAACCTCATATCCGCGCTTGCTCAGAACCTGTTTACACGCGTCGAGCATGGTCTGTTCATCATCTATCACCAGCACCTTTGCCTCGGCCATCTCGCATCACCTCCTGATGAATCGGGATATCTCGCGTATCAGCTCATCCGCCCTTGTAGGCTTAGGGATGAACCCCTCACCGCAGATCGAAAAAGGAGTCAGAAGCGAGAGTCTTTCAGGGGAGTCGGCCATAGAGGTCATCATCAGGATGGGTATATCCTTGAACTGGCTCTTACCCTTCAGCTTCCAGCACAGCCTGAACCCGTCCCATATCCCATGCATCATCAGGTCGATCAGGATCAGGTCGGGTCTGGAAAACATCGCCTTCGCCAGCGCATCCTCGCTGCCGAAGGCCGGGATCACCCTGAAGCCGTATCTCTCCACCATCCGTCGTATCCCGTCGATGAAATCGTAATCATCGTCGACCACCATGATCTTTCTCTCGATCCCCCTGGCGAGGGCGCTTTTCACGGCGAGGATCAGATCGTCGAACCCCAGAGGCTGGACGTGATAGTAGAACACGCCCTCCAACCTGTATCTGAGCTCCAGATCCGGCAGGTTATAGGCGGCTGTGACGATTATCGGCAGATCCGGTCTGAGCGGCTTGATGATGGGGATGAACTCATACGCCCGCCCTCCCCTCAGCGTGTCGTTTAAGATCAGACATCTCACCCCTTCGCATGTCAGCTCAGCCAGAAGCTCGCTCAAGCTCGAGGCGACCATCGATTCGATCCGATTCTCAGTGAGCAGGTCGCCTATGAACCTCCCGGAGAGCGGGTCGAGGATGATCACCCTCCCGCCGCTGAGCCATTCCAAAGCCGTTCACCTCCGATATCGTAGGCGTGGAGGCTCCCCCCCACGCCATTCCCCTTTTCAGCGCAGAGCAAATCGCCATAGAGCAAGAATCGCGCCAAACGAAGAAACCTGGAATTTCAGGGGAGGCTCAGCGGATGATGTCGACCTTTCTGTGGATTAATTCCACAGGGTGGGGAGGATCTCCCCAGGCGCTATTCCCGGTCGGGCCAACGCCGCAGGGCGATCCTCTCCTCCGACGTCCCTATGCCGGAGAGAAATCGAAGATACTCCTCATGAAGTCGGAGGGCGATATCCCTACGTTCGTTGAAGAGATCTCGCTGCTGTTTCGGATCGGTCGGCAGGTGATACAGCTCGGGTTTCCCCAGAGCGCCCCCGTCCATCAGTGACCATTCGCCATCGGTGACGGCGCTCCACACGAGCGTCTCGGGATCGGTTGGAAGCCTGGGCGAGCAGACAGCGAGGTCCCGAACTTTATCCACCTCGCCCCGAAGCAGCGGGAGCAGAGATCTACCGTGAATCCCCTCCGGCGCCCTCGCACCTCCGAGCTCCGCAAGTGTGGGCATGACGTCGACCAGCTGCACCAGCGCCTCGCACCTTCGGCTTCCCTGTATCCCGGGGATCTTCATTATCAGGGGGATACGGGCCACCTCGTCGTAAAACTGCCATCCTCTTTTGGGCTCAAGGACGGTATGCTTGCCTATAAGCCCGTGTTCCCCCAGATACCAACCGTGATCCGACGTGAATATGACGGCCGTATCATCCCAGATCCCGACATCCCTGAACTTATCCAGCAGCCAGCCGACCCATTTATCCATCATCGTGACCGTCCCCGCGTAAAGGGCCCTCACGTGTCTCAACTCCTCCTCCGTCAGGTAATCGACCTTATCGTAGCGTGGCAATATCACCTTCTCGCCCTCATAGCCGGGATCATAAAGGTCGACATACCATTGGGGCGGATCCCAGGGTTCATGGATGGAGAACAGATCCAGATAGAGCAGAAATTTCTCGTGTGTATAATTGCGTTCAAGCCAATCCACGGCCTCCTGGATCACCCTCGGTATGGGCCAATCCCTCTCATACACCCAGTAGGCCCTGTTGCGAAGGAATGGCACCACAAGCTGTTCGGGCTGACGACACTTGCTGGGATCGCACGGGAACTGGATGGGGATGTCATCGGTGGTATACGGATCGTTCTGCTGTCCCCTTATCCACCGATGCCCGCTGAACCCCTGATGGTAGTTCATGCCGGGGGCGAGCATCTGATAGTGGTCGGTTATCAGCATGGTCACATACCCCTGACGGCGGAGGAGGGACTGGACGACCGTTTCGCCCCTGGGAAGCGGAGCCCAGCCGATGGTGTGGAACACATGTTTCCCCGTCATGACCTCCGCCCTTGCGGGCATCGTCGGGAAGGAACCGATATAGGCGGTATCGAAGACGACCGACTCCTCAGCGAGCCTGTCTATATTGGGGGTCTTTATCCATTCGTTCCCGTAACATCCGAGGAAATCCCTCCTCAGGGTATCGCAGATGATGAAAAGGATATTCATGGCTTATCTCCTTTGTCCGTTCAGCTCGGTGTGGGCCAATATTCCGAATCGACCCGAGCCCCTTTCATATATTCCTCGATCCTCTCGATCACCTCCGGATGTCGTTCAGCCACGCTCTTTTCCTCTGAGACATCCGTCGACAGATCGTACAGCTCAAGCGGCTCTCCCCATTTGGGTCTGACCGCTTTCCAATCGCCGATCCGGACCGCCTGCTGATACCCGTGGCCGGGAAACTCCCAGTACAGGAACCTCCTTCTCAGCTCTGGCTGATCTTCCCCGAGCAGGGTTGGAAGGACGTTCATCCCATCGATATCGTGAGGCGACTCAACCCCGGCCAGCGCGGCCGCCGTGGGCAGGAAATCGGCGAAATACCAGACGGCATCGCTGACGAGTCCGGCCGGCACCTTGCCCTTCCATCTCACTATCATCGGCGTGCGTATGCCGCCCTCATAGAGCCAGCCTTTCTCAGCCCGCAGAGGCCCGTTGCTGTCGAATAGCCCCTCCCATCTCCTGCCCGCGCCGTTATCCGAGCAGAGGAACAGGATCGTCCGCTCGTCTATATCGAGCTCCTTCAGGAGGTTTAATATCCTGCCGACGTCTCTGTCCAGCCGCGTGACCATCGCCGCATACATCTTCGCCTCCTCAGGCCAGGGTTCGTCCGTGTAAGGTTTGGTGCTGGGTATCTCGTACTTGGGATGCGGGAGGGTGTAGGCGAGATATAGGAAGAACGGCTCATCCTTATGGGAGCGGATGAAATCCAGAGCGAACTCGGTGAACAGGTCGTGCGAGTAACATTTGCCGCCCAGGATGACCTTCTCCTCGTTACGCCAGAGGAACGGGGGATAATAGGTATGGGCACGTCTCTGGTTGAGGTATCCGAACCATTTATCGAACCCCTTCTTATTGGGCACGGCCTCGGTTCCCGGCTCGCCCAATCCCCATTTGCCAGTGATGCCCGTCGCGTAACCGGCTTTTTTAAGCACCTGAGCTACCGTGATATCCTCCGGCTTGAGCGGCACACGCCTCTGAGGCGGGCCGTTATCCAGGATCAGCACCCCACCCACCCTTGCGAAGTTATCCCTGACGGTGGCGTGTCCGGTGTGTTTGCCGGTCATCAGCACGCAGCGCGACGGAGCGCATATCGGGCTTCCGGTGTAACACTGGCTGAACCGTATCCCCTCCTCGGCCATCCTGTCGATATTTGGGGTTTTTATCCTCTCCTGGCCGTAACAACCAAGATCCCTGTAACCGAGATCATCGGCCAGGATGAAGATGATGTTCGGCCTGTCGCTCATATCTCCCTCCTTAGGTGGAGCTGGCGCTCCTGAAACCATTAGGCCGGCTATTCCGGCAACTATATTTCTGAGAAAAAGCCTTCGGTCCATAAACCTCTCCTCCCTCTCTATTCTATCAGATGGGAGTGCGATTATCAACGGACGTCCTGGGCTTGGAGGGGTTTTCAACGCTTTCCGCCGGCGCTGTAGCAGCAGGCCCCGTGCCTGCCGGATTCGGAAGCACGCACAGGGAAACGCCCTTACCACGCCTGATTATGCCAAATCATTGAAAAGCCCTACTGGCGACCAGGACTTCTCAAAAGTTCATGGAGCGTAAGACGAGGAAAATCTAGGCAACATAAGGGTTTTGAGCAAATTCGCGATAGATTAGAGCGCGAATTTCCTCTGAATCACTTATGCCATCTAAGCCTTTC
>JAGGXZ010000015.1 GCA_021162805.1 Candidatus Poribacteria bacterium | reverse complement strand
GATCAATATGGGCTCTCGCTTCCATGGATATCCCCTCACCTAGGTCTCACCTCCGTCACACGCTTTTATCATATCATGTTTCAGCATCCATAGCAACTGATATCTTATGTCCTCCTTGGAGGGGGAGTATCTTTTGAACCTCTCTATGAGCTTTTCAACGAGGTTCTCGAACGGGATGGGCTGGGAGGCGAGTTTGAGCCCCTCCTGGATCACGGGGAGGAGCAGAACAGATCTCATGCCCTTGTAGAACTTAAGCGGCTGACGCCTGGACAGAACCTGACGGCCATATTCCGTTATGATCACCTCCTGGTCGCTCAGTATCAGCGTCGGATACCCGCCGAAGCTCTCAAATCTATTCGGAACAAACATAGGCTTTTGTCTTTCAAGTTCCCCATACGACTCCGCCTCCCTCCATAGCTCCCTCCATAGCTCATCATATCTTTTGATCACAACCCGCCAGTCGTATCTCTCCAGCACATGTCTCCTGGCCTTATCCCCCATATCATGGCGCAGTGAGGGGTTTCGGATGAGCTCGCCTAAGAACCTGACCATCTCCCCCTGATCCACGCATACCGACTGGGCTAAATAGAGATGTTCCTGCCTCCAATCGCATACCGGCGAGTAGAGCGAGATCCTCCCCTCGCAATCCGCCCAGTATGTCGGCACCCTGAAGCCCACCTCGCCGTGCACGACCGTATCCCTGTATCCGTCCCAATCGGAGACAACCACGGGCAGTCCCGAGGCCATCGCCTCCAGGACCGTTATCCCGAAGCTCTCCTGGAGGTTGTCAGGGAAGGATATGAAGATATCGGAGGCTGAGTAGATGAGGGGTGTTTCGGCGAAGGATGGATTTCGCATAACTTTGACCCGCTCGGATATCCCCATCTCTCTGGCGAAGCCCTCCACCTTCTCCCCGTATCCATATCTTGCGTCATCCCCCGCCAAAAGCAGCAGCGCATCCCTCATCTGTTGGGGATGATCCTCGGTCAATCTCTTAAACGCCCTCAACACGGGCAGCAGATCCATCTTCTCATGTGCCGAGAGCCTTCCGAAGCATAGGATTATAAGTCCTTTTTGAGGCAATGATAGCAGCGCCCGCGCCTCCGCCCTATCGCGCGGAGCGAACTGATCCGCATCCACGCCTAGCGGGATATGGACGAGTTTGGGGTGAAATGGGAGTTTTACGCCGTATCTCTCCTCGAAATCCCCTGCCGCCTGTCTCAGCAGCGTCTCGTATGCCTTCATGGCCTGACTGCTGGTGCAGATCACGGCATCGAAGGGGTATAGGTTACCCCTGAGCATCATCAGCAGCAGATCGGGCAGGAGGAACTGATAGCTTATGGAGTCGATCCTTCCGGTTACGGGGAAGGGTCTGTCGGGCGAGAGCTGCGCCCTGAGGTATGCCAGATCGCCGAGATCGTGTTTGCCGTGGAAGACAGTGAACCGCTTCTCCCTGATAAACCTCCTCAGCTGAAACAGATCGTTCAGCCTGAGCCTTCCCCCCTCATCGAAGGGTTTCAGGAGTTTGTTCCAGCTCTCTATAGCTTTCTCGGGATCGTGTGCCGAGATAAACAGATGATACTCGTCGAAGGAGCCGAATCGGATGAGGGATTTGAGGAAGGTGAACATCGCCACGTTCGCCCCGTATATCCCCCTAGTCGTTCCGGCCAGCGGTTCGGGGGGGAAACCCGTAATCGTCCCGAAGATCATGCCGGCACCTCGATGAGATGCATCCTTTCAGTCTTCTTCGGCACTTCGATGGCTATAACGTCCCCCTTTTCCTCCCTTTCCGCCTCTCTCCCTCGTCTGGGATCTGATGGGAGACGTGGGGATAGTCTCGGAAGGGCCAGGCCCCGTTCGACCGATCCGATCTTTCGGTTCTTTGATATCTTATAGAGCCTGTAGGCCATTTTGACCTGGTGTTCGAAGAAGGCGGGGAAGTTATTGCAGAAGGGGCTTTCGAGTTTTCCCGTCCGTTCGAAGGCGTAGTGGGGGCATCCCCCCATGCAGACGAAGAGGTAGGGACAGTCCATGCACTCATCTATCATGGCGACTGTCCTCCAGCTCCACCTATCATGCATCTCGTTGAGCTGGAGTTTCGGAATGAATCTTCCGACCTTCTCCTCCTGAATCCCGACGGCGTCCCAGCAGGTGTAGATGTCGCCGTAGGGATCGAAGATGTATTGCGTCCCGGTCGCCCCACAGATGGCCGTTTTGAATTCGACCCTTCTGCCCACCCTGAAGACGCGGTCGAAAGTCCTGAAGACCCCTCCTCTCGTCTCGCCCATGTAGGCGTATTTGTCGCCGAGGGCCTTTATCAGTTGATACGAGAAGAAGGGCTCCTCGATGCACGGCCTGCCTCCCTCCCTGTGCACGGGGGCGAAATAGGCGTTGAAGGTGGAGTATTTACGCCACCCCATCCTCTCCACCAGATCCATCATCCGTCCCGCCTGTTTTACGTTCGACTGATCCACGTTCATCCTCAGCGAGACCCTGTATCCGTCCTGAAGCAGGAGTGAGATGTTACGTGCGATGCGGTCGAATGAGCCCTTTCCGTCGGCGTACCTGCGTCTTTTATCGTGCACCTCTGGGGGGCCGTCCAGGGTTATCTGGAAGAAGACGAACCTTCCGGGACCGCCGAAGAGGGGCAGGAATTTCTCCACGTTGGTGCCGTTTGTCACGGCGCCGAAGGTGAAGCCGAGCTTTACGCCTTTTTCGATGATATATGCCACGATCTCCATATGTTCCTCGAGGAAGGGTTCGCCGCCGTAGAACAATATGTGATTCCGCGGGTATTCCCTGCCCTCCATGAGCTTCAGCATGGCCTCGAAGGCCATATCCGCCGTCTCCCTGTCCATGATCCTGTCCTGCCTCCAGAGATATCTCCTTCCCTCATAGCAGTATGGGCATCTGAGGTTACACCTGTAGGAGGGGACGATGAGGAATCCGGGGGATTTCTTGAGATGGCCCTTATGCATGGCGAGGATCATCTCACGAGCCCTCTTCCTCTCCTCCTCGTGGCTCTTTTCGGTGAGATATCCCCGTTTGAGGAGCACCTCTATCCTCTCCTCGTCGAAGGCCCTCTCCGGGGGCTCGCCCGTCGCCACCCTGAGGATCCCGTCGGCTATCCTCCCATCCACTATGTCCACGGCTCCGCTCACCCCGTGGAAGAGCATATACTCCTCATCGCTCAATTTTATCATGACGGTATATCTGCTGAGTCTCATCCTTTCGCACCTCCCGTTGAGGGTCATTTATGGTCATTTGTAGTCATTGATCGTCATTTGTAGTCATTTGTTGTTTTCTGCCGATAGATCTGATGTAGTTATTCAGCTTTACACCAATCTTTTCGATCTCGGAGTGCAACGATTGAAACACCTCCTCGTCTATCAGGCCGCGGTTGTACGCCTTTATCAGCCAGGTTCTCGTCTCGTAGAGAGAACCACGCGCGTAATAGCAAAACTGCTTGTTCTCGCCGTAGTGGAATCTCCCGAACCCTTCGCTTAAATTCGCCCCGACGGAATCCACGGCTCTCATCAATTGCTTCCCGATCGTATCCCTCGCGAAATGATTCCACCGAATGACGATCCTCCATATCCTCTCAGCGATATCCATCGTCATCTGATATACCTGTAACTCCTCCAGCTTCATTCCTATAACCCCGATGACTATAAATGACCACAAATGACTACAAATGACTTTCATCATAGGGGGCAAAGGGCCTCTCACCCCTCACCCCCTCTCTCGCCCCCTCAGTTCATGTTGTTGCCGTCAGTCGCGCAATCCAGGTTGCAAGTGAAGGCAATACCGTAGCAGTCGCACTCGACTATACAGAGGGGTTCGATGAAGATGCCGGCTTCGAGCTCCTCAGTGCTGAGGTCCGTCCACAGCTCCTCGTTCATCGACTCTATCATCCCCGTTCACCTCCTTTCCCTCCTGGAGTTTTTTCAGTATCTCCAGGGCGGCGCCAGTGGCCCCGTCCACGAACGTGAGCTCGGCCGCCGCCCTGGACATCCTCCTCCACCTCTCATAGCTCCGTAATATCTCCCTCATAGCGGTCGCCAGCGTGTCCCCGGACAGATCCTCCTCCTTCATGAGGATCATCACGTCCCTCTTTTCGAGGTTTTTGGCCATCTGGATGATCTGAGGTCGGAACTCCTCCTCCATCCTGGGCACGTATATGGCCGGCACGCCCATCTCTATCAGCTTCCATATGGTGAAGAAGCCTCCCCTGTGGATGACAAGGTCGCTGGCCATCATGTACGGTTCGGGCTGGAGGAGGTGATCCCTCAGTTGTATCCTGGCGTCCGACCAGGTGATGCTCTCGATCTCGGCCTTCAGCTTGCCGACCACCATGATCATCCTCACCGGCAGCCCCAGGTTCCCGAACGCCTCGGCGCAGCATTTGAGGAAACCCTCGTCCTCCAGCTCCACGCCGCAGGGCTCGACCAGGATGAGCTTTTCGTCCATGGCAAGGCCCAGCTTCTGTCTGATCTTCCCCCTCACCCTGGACGCCGTCTCGTTCAGAAACGCGATCGGGCCGACGCATTTGACCGGAGTCAGGAGGTCCACCGGCTTGGCGTATATGTCCTCCGGGAGCGGGACGAGGATGAGGTCCGGATCGATAAAGTAGCCCATGAGGGGGTGTCTCTCGTTAGGCGGAAACCAGTTGGTTATGAGGACGGAGGGGATATCGAAGACCTTCGCCATGGGAAGGGCCAGAAGCTCCTCGTCCGTGACGATCAGGTCGGGTTTTTGCTCTCCGATGGTTTTGCCGATGTAGACCAGCCTTTCGTGATCGTCGCCTGATTTCCTTCCGATCTTCTCGCATCTCCATCCGGCGCCGCGGATGCACCTCCATCCCTCGCCCCACGACCCGAATATCACCTCCACGCCCTCTCCCTCCTGTTCGATCCTCTTGGCTATGGCCAGATCCCTCCTGGCGTGGTTGGTCCCATCACCTCTCGTGAAGAAAAGCACCTTTTTACCCATATCTCTCAAACCTCCCTAACGACGATCAATGACTATCAATGACCACAAATGACTACAAATGACTAATCTTTATCTCCCCCGCGACCGTCCTGGCCTTCAGGTCGGCCCCCTCGGCCTCCTCCCAGAGGGCCGAGCCGACGTACATGACGAAGGCGTCGTTATGTCTATATACCGATTTCCCCCATTCGCCCAAATGGATGGCTCCGCATTCGGACCACATCCCGACGGAGATCCTCTCGTCGGCCTCCTTCGAGATTCGGATGGATATGAGGCCGGAGACGGATCTGATCTCGCCCCTCTTCGGCGGATCCCGCGGTATCGTCATCTCGGTCGATCCGAACGGGTTTTCGACCTCCACCTCGCCGCGGACATCCCGTATGGCAAGGTCCACGTCCATGAGCGTCATCCTCAGATCGCCCCTGATATCCCCTATCCTGGACGTCACGACGGGCGCCCTGACGCGCGAGATGGTCCCTTTCCTGACGACGACGCCGTGCCTGTAGAAGGGATTTCTGACGGTCACGTCGCCCCTTATGCCCTTTATCCTGATGGGAATGGCGCCGTAAGCTTCGATTGATCCCGTCACATCATCGGCGATGAACTGAAGGGCGCCGTTGCCCACGAGCAGCAGATCGGCCTTCACTTCTCTTATCCCCACGATGCCGTTTCCGATGACGACGACCCTTCTGCAGGGGGGCAGGCGCAGGGTCATCTCGACGTTCATCGGCGGGCCGATGCCGCGTCGATCGTTGAGTATGAAGGGCCTGAAGAACCTGCCGGCGTCATCGGGATGGACGGATATCGCCGAGGGGAGATCGGTTCTGAGGGAGAGAAGCACCGCCTCGCCGCTCAGCACCTCCCTCAGAGCGTCGTTGGCCTCCTCGAAGCTCCGCTCGAAGATCTCGCCCAGCTCCTGGATGAAACGCAGCCTGGATTTATATCTGGCGATTATCTCGCCCCTGTCCTTCACCGCCTCGCTCCATATGTTCCCCCTTGTGATCTCATCGACGAGGTTTCCGGATCGCCTTTCGAGTATGAGGTTCAGGTTGCCGATCATCCCCCTGGCCTCGTCGGTCGATCGGCCGAGGAAGGATCTGCGGAGGATGAACATGCCCTCATCTGAGCCGATGATCTTCAGCGGCGCCCACGAGACAGTATCGGGCGCGCCGAGGTCATGATAGATGACCAGGGTGTCGTCCGGCGATATATCGATCTCGCTCTCCTCCATCAGCAGGAACCTCTCGGTGATCTCCCTCCGGACTCTTTCGGTGAACCCCTCCGAGAGCCTGCTGCTACGGAGCTGTCTTTCGGCGTTTCTGAGCATCTCATCCTGGAGGGCCTTTCTGGCCCTGTATAGCTTCGACTCGACGGCCGATCTGCTTATCCCCAGGAACTGGGCCATCTCGTCGTAGCTCATCTCCTCCATATATCTCAGCAGCAGTATCCTCCTCTGCTCCTCGGGCAGCGCCTTGAGCGCCGAGTTGAGTTGGGCGTGTCTCTCCTTCTCCTCAATCTCCCGCTCGGCCGACGGGGGACAGTATCTGATGGGAAACGAGGAGGGCGAGGTGGGGATCTCAACGCCTTTCTGACGTTCTCTGATAAATGCCCTGCACATGTTCATCGTTATAGCCCTCAGCCATCTGGGGAAATTATCGACGTCGCCGAGGGCGAATAGGTTCTGGTAGACCGAGATGAAGACCTCCTGGGTCACATCTTCGGCCAGCATGAAATCGCCAAGGGCGCTAAGCGCTATGCTGTAGACGGCGTTCTGGTATCTGAGCATCAGCTCGCTGAAGGCATCCATATCGCCGCCTATGGATCTATCGATCAGGGTCCTGAGATCGGACATACTTTTTCCTCCAAAAGTAAAAACTCCTTCTATTATATAAGACGCGATTTAGGGGTCAAAACTCGCGCGCGACCTTCAGCGCGAGTTTCAGGCGGAGATCCGACCCGTTACACGTTCGACGTTTAACGTTATAACGTTCTCTGTCGGGGGAAGAAGCGATGATTTCATCTTCCGGCTCTTCCTCTGGAAGGAGACGGGAAACGGGAGGCCGGAGAGGGGATAGGGGCGAGGGGAGATAAGCTCCTCGCCCCTCACCTCGTTTGGGATTTCAGAAGGCCATGAGGGTTTCGAAGAAGAGCCTATCGTTATCGGGCGCCTCGCCGCCTCCGGGCACGTCCTCGATGTTCTTCTCATACTCCACCCTGAGCGTTATCCCCTTTTGGATGGCGAAGACGCCTGAGACGCAGATCTGGGTGAGGTTCCAGGTGAGGCTGTTCTTGGGGCTGCGCTGGTTATCCTCCAGATCGAGCTGAATCCGGCCGACTCTGGTATACAGATCGAGCTTGAGGGGTTTAACCTTCACGCCGAGCAGGCCGCATAATCCGATATGGTTCAGGTCTCCCGTCATGCCGTAGTAAACCTCGCCGCGGAGCATGGAGGGGTATACGGGCAGGTCTCTCTTCTTGAACACGGCGGTTGAATCGAAGCCAATCCTGATTTTATCCCGTTTTTCCGTCTCCTTTCCGATGATACCCTTCAGGAAGGATATATCGTCGTTCTTCTTCGGATCGTCGATCGGTTTTCCGTCGTCGTAGAGCTTAGCGTATGAGAATGAGATGGCGGCATCGGACGGGCCTTTGGGGCATTTGATACCCGCCCTGATGCTTATCTCCTTGCCGTTATCAACGTCGTTGGCGTGATTGACCAGATCCAGTCCCCTATCGGCGAGGAACTTCACCCCTCCCATGGATCGGGCTCCGAGTTTATAGCCGTTGTGGAGCGAGATGCCGAAGAAGATGGGCTTTTGGGAGAAGTTCAGTTGTATCCCCTGGATCCTATCATGTGTGAACATGTCGGAGACGATCCCGTATTCGCTGGTCTTTCTGTTGGAGTAGGAAGGCATCACGCCGAAGTTTCGGTTTCTCCCCTGACCGATCAATATGGAGCCGTTGAGAGGCAACTTGCCGATGCCGGGCAGCTTTTTGAGGGTGAAGTATACGCTTTCCACGTATATCTGTCCCGGCATAACCGGCACCCAGGGGTGGAAATAGATGGAGACGTTGAAGTTAGCCACATCCTTCAACTCCCCCGTGGCCATGGTTATGAGCCGCTCGGCGCGGAACTGGGAGATATCCCCCTCTTTGAGCGGCACGTAGAACCTGAAGAGGGCGACGTTGGTCAGTTTCGCCTCGGCGGTGAGCATGGCCGCCAGGACGAACAGCAGGATCATCAGAATCGTCTTCCCTTTCATCACTCCCTCCTTTTCGGATTTGGCACGACATATCGATCGCGCCTATGATTCCCCTATCATACTCATGATCTCACGAGCTAAAGATGAAAATCTCCTCTTTATCTCTGAGGCCTCAACTTTCAGGATCATCTCAACGGGCCAACGGTCGATTTCATCCGGAAAATCCATAACCCTGTTTAATGACACAGCGAACCAGTATAGATCGAAACCCGGATCCTTCTTCTTAGCGAGTGAGAGGAGCTCATCCACGGATTCATCCTTCAGGATGAAGAACAGATCTACGGCATCCCTGGGCTCAGCTCGGCCGAAAAAAGCCAGCAGCTTATCCACTATGAGGTCTTTGTAATCGTTCACCATAACGCCGAGATAGCTCTTTAAAGGGGGATTGAATCTGTAAGGGGTATCCAGAGCCAACTGAAGCCGTACCGCATCCTCTCGACGAATCACCTCAAACTCGACAAAGGATTGGAACCGTCTTATCACGTTTAACTGAAACCGATTGCTGAGCTCCCGCTCAAACGATCTGGAGAAGGGAGATATAACGTCCATCTCCGATGTGAAAAGGTCCAGATCGTAAGATCTTCTGTGTCCGAGATAGAACTCCGCCAACGCCGTGCCGCCTGTCAGATAGAAGGTAGGGGAATCGGGAAGCTGGGCGAAGGCCTCCAATATCTCTCTCTGAAGATCGGTGATGATACCCTTACCCATCAACATGACGGAAGTAATTCTCCCATAGCCTTTTGATCTCAGGGGGCAGATCCAGCTCATCCAGAAGCGCCCTCACCTCATCCCAATCCAGCTCGGCCACATCCTCAGCCCGCCCGTGACAGAGAACCTGCCGGATATACCATCGCCTCTGCCACGGATCGTTCAGATCTATCTCCCTTTTAGACCAGACGATATATCGTTTGGGCCTCATTCCACGCTCCTCCTAGAGCGCCGCTATCTCGGCGTCGCTCAGAGGCTGTAGCCCGGCCTCCTGAAGCAACTCCCTCGTCCTTCGCAGGTCTTCGACCTCGAAGACGAAGACTGCCCTGTCGGACTCATGCGTCAGGAAGCCGTATGCGTTCTCGATGTTCACCCCCTTCTCGGCCAACACCTTAAGGACGGAGTTGAGGCTTCCGGGCGCGTCATCTATCAGGATGGCTATGATCTCCTGCTTTCTGACCGAGAACCCCGCCTCCATCAGGACGTCATAGGCCAGATCGGGTTTATCCACGAGGAGCTTCACGACCCCATACCGCTCCGTCCCCGTTATGGTTATGGCGCGGAGGTTGACGTTCGCCCTCGCCAAAACCTCGGTGATCCTGCCGAGCCTTCCGGGCTTATTTTCGGCGAAGACGGAGACCTGATACGCCATTCCTCATCCACCTCCCCTTTTATCTATCACCCTGACCGCCTTGCCTTCGCTTTTGGGGATGCTTCCCGGCTCGACCAGCTCGACCTCAGGCTCGATGATTATCTCCGAGCGGAGCTCCTCGACGATCTTCTTCTGCAGCCGCTCCAGATGTCTTATATCGCCGTCGAAGAACTTGGCGTTTATCTCCACACGGACGGTCATGGCGTCCAGATAGTTTTTCCTGTCGAGTATGATCTGGTAATCCGTTCCGACCTCGGGGATGTTCATGAGCACCCGCTCGATCTGAATCGGGAAGATGTTGACGCCCTTGACGATGAGCATGTCGTCGGTTCGCCCCTTGATGCGCGAGATACGTCTGTGAGTTCTGCCGCAGGGGCATGGTTCGGGATAGACGGCGGCCAGATCCCTGGATCTATACCTTATGATCGGCATTCCCTCCCTGGTCAGGGTAGTGAACACCAATTCGCCCTCCTCGCCGTCGGGCAGAGGCTCGAGGGTTTCGGGATCGATCACCTCCAGTATGAAGCTGTCCTCCCAGACGTGCAGGCCGTTTTTGTGTGGACATTCAAACGCCACGCCCGGCCCGTTCATCTCCGAAAGGCCGTATGAGTTGTAGGCGTCCATCCCGTAGGCGTCCTCGATCCTCTTTCGCATCTCCTCCGAATGGGGTTCAGCACCGATGAAGGCTATCCTCAGCCGGGTGTCATACCTCGGATCGAGCCCCATCTCCTGGAAAACCGAGAGCAGCCTCATGGCATAGCTGGGCAGGATGTGGACGACGGTTGTGCCGAAGGTCTGCATCAGATAGATCTGCCTGCGGCTGTTTCCCGGGCCGGAGGGAATGACCATCACGCCCAATTTCTCCGCCCCGTAGTGGAAGCCCAGTCCGCCCGTAAAAAGCCCATACCCCATCGTGTTCTGAAATACGTCCTCCCTCCTGACGCCGACCATATACATACATCTGGCGACGAGGTTGGCCCAGCTCTCGATGTCAGATGCCGTATGAAAGATAGGCGTGGCGATACCTGTCGTGCCGGATGAGGAGTGGAGCCTGACGATCTCCTCTTTCGGGACGGCCAGGAATCCATATGGCGCGTTGGCCCGCAGATCCTCCTTGGTCGTGAACGGGATGTCCTTGAGCACGTCGAGCGAGTTCACCCTCTCAGGATCGAGGCCGATCCTTTTAAAAAGCCTTCCATAAAAGGGGGAGTTTCGGGCTCTCAGAAGTGTCTGGCGTAGACGCCGAACCTGTAACCTCTCAAGTTCCTCCCTGGGTAGGGTCTCTATCTCTTTCTCCCAGAACATTTTCCCCTTCACCTTGACGATATCGTGAGGTGATTATAACCCTTTCGGGGGATCGTGTCAAGGTAGTAGGGGCGAGGCATTCTTCTTTGAATGCCTCGCCCCTACCGCTTGCTTTTGAGGGTCGCAGGTGCTAAAATTAAAGGCAAAACTCAGGGTTTCGAGGGATGATCACATGGCTAAAGCTCGAGGCACGACCATATTGCGGGCATTTTTCCTCTTGGAGGGGGTTCTGAGCAGATCGGCGGCTGTCGTGGGATTCGCCATCTTCACCGCTTTATGTGCTAAGGTGAGGATATCCCTCCCGTTCACGCCCGTCCCGATAACAATGCAGACCTTCGCCGTGCTTTCGGCGGGGCTGCTTCTGGGACGGAGTCTCGGATCGGCAAGCATGGCGCTATATCTGATGCTGGGAGTTGCGGGATTGCCCCTCTTCAGCTTAGGAGGCGGCCTCTCGTATCTCGCCGGGCCGACGGGGGGATATCTGATCGGATTCCTCCTGGCAGCTTATCTCGTCGGATATCTGGCGGAGAGAGGCTGGGATAGAAGCTACAGGCGATGTCTGGCCGCCATGCTAGCGGGTGAGCTGGCGATATATCTTCCGGGACTCCTGTGGCTATCCAGGTTCATCCCCCTAAACGCCCTCTTCAAGATGGGACTGTGGCCTTTTATCCCGGGAGATCTCATCAAGATCGGCCTCATATCGATCTGTCTGCCGTCCGGATGGAGGCTTAGAGAATACCTGATGGGGCGAGGTGATCGGAGTTGAAGAGGCGCGTGGAGGATATAATCGAGATGAAACGGCGGGGCGAGAGGATCGCCATGCTCACCGCCTACGATTACATAACGGCTAAGATCATGAGCGGGTGCGGGGTGGACATGATCCTCGTCGGCGACTCCCTCGCCATGGTCTTCTTCGGGTATGACACCACGAGGAAGGTCACGATGGAGGATATGCTCCATCACACCCGCGCCGTGGCGAACGGGAGCGAGGGGCCTCTCGTCGTCGGCGATATGCCGTATCGATCCTACGATACGCCCGATCTGGCGCTGGAGAACGCCCGAAGGTTCATCCAGGCGGGCGCCGATGCCGTGAAGGTCGAGGGGAAGGTGACCGATGTGGTCGAAAAACTCGTCGGCGAGGGGATACCGGTCATGGGACATATCGGTCTGACGCCTCAGACGATAACACGATTCAGGGTTCAGGGGAGGGATGAGGAATCGGCTCAGAGGTTGCTCGAAGACGCCCTCGCCCTCGAGAGGGCTGGCTGCTTCTCGATCGTCCTGGAATGTATCCCTATGGATCTGGCCTCCCGGATAACATCGTCGCTTGAGATACCCACCATAGGGATCGGCGCGGGGCCCCATTGCGACGGCCAGGTGTTGGTCAGTCACGACATGTTGGGGCTGTTCGAGAGGTTCAAGCCGAAGTTCGTCAAACGATATGCCCATCTGTCGGGCGAGATGGAACGGGCTTTCAGGGAGTACGTCCGGGAGGTTAAGGAGGGGATCTTCCCGGACGAGGAACATTCATATAGATAACGTTGGCTCGTTGAACGTTGGAACGTTAAATGTGGTCATTTATAGCCATTAGGTCATTTGGCTTCGCCGTCATTGAAGTGTCCGCAGTCGGCAGTCCGCCGTCCGCCGTTATTCCGCTGCGGACCGCGGACGGTGGACGGCGGACAATTAGCCATAGATAGATACTACGCTTAAGGGAAATAAGAGCGATAGCGTTTAACGCCAGCACGTTGAACCATCGGAGGTGAAGGATGATTGAAGGGCCAAGAGCCGCCAGAAAGGATGAGCTGGAAGCCGTTATCGCCCTGTCCAACTCCGTCTTCCGATCGAGGAGGGACGGCGATATGGGCAGGGAGTTTCCAACCCTCTTCTGCGAGGAGAACTGCGAGAACCTGAGGATATTCCTCGACGACGGAAAACCGGTCTCCCTGATCGGCTTCACTGTCAGGGACATCTTCATCATGGGCGCATCGATCAGGGTGTGTAACGTCGGCTCCGTCTGCACCGATCCGAACTACCGCGGACAGGGGTTGGCGACAAGACTGCTGGAGGATACCATACTCAAATCCCTCCGCGATGGGGTCGAGGTAATGTTGATCTCCGGCGGCAGAGGGCTTTACAGGAGGGCGGGATGCATAAACGCGGGGATCTATCATGTATACCCGATCCCAAAGGATGCCAGACTGCCCGATCTCCCTGTCGAGGTGAAAAGATGGGAGAGGGAGGACACGCCCGATCTGGTGAGGATACATCAATCCGAGCCCATCAGATATGTTCGGGACATCGACGAGTTCCTCACCCTGCTCGAGGCCAGGGTTGTGGTGAACCATCCCTCCGATACCTGGTTGGTCGGCGTCGACGGCGAGATGGTCGCCTACATCTGCGCCCAGAAACCGAGAGAGGAGAAAGACGGCGTGAGGGTGTTGAACGTCGAGGAGATGGCCGGATCGAGAACGGCGGTTCTGGCCGCTCTGACCAAGCTCTTCGATCTCTATAACGTGGACAGGATAAACCTCAACACGACGGCGGCAGACGGTGAGATGAGGTCGCTTGGGAAGCTCATAGGTGTGCCGTATGTCCCTCGCGGTTTTCACGGCACGCTGAGGATCATAGACCTGAAGGGCTTTTTCGCCGCCATCGAACCCTATGTTTCGGAGAGACTGGAGGAGGATGAGCTGTGGGGGCTTGAGATCGAATTCGAGCCCGACCTGATCTTCAGATATGAGGATGAGGAGTTCAGGCTGGAGACGATCCAGGATATAACGGCGTTCGTGTTCGGCTCGCTCGAGCGCGAGAGGCCTACCCCGAAAGGTCCGAAGCTATCGCGGATACTGGACAAGCTCTTTCCCATGCCCCTCGTCGATTACGGGCTGAATTTCATCTGAGGCGTGAGGGATGGATTTTCTGGCTATAGGTCATTTCACACATGACGTCGTGCCCGAAGGATTGATCATCGGCGGCGCAGCCGCATATTCCACCATAACCGTTCGGAATCTGGGATTCAAGCCGGCCGCCCTCACCTCAGTCGGCCCCGATTTCAACCTGAGCGATCCTCTCATCGAGGGGATCGAGGTTCGGATTAAGCCCGCAGATAAGACCACCACGTTCAGAAACATCTACCGCGAGGGTCATAGGACGCAATACCTGCTCGGCGTGGCGGAGAAGATCCAGGGGAAGGATATACCGGAGGAATGGACCCGCGCGCCGATCGTCTATCTATGTCCCGTGGCGGATGAGGTGATGTCGGACGTGCCGGAGCGGTTCAGGTCATCGCTGATAGGCGTGACGCCGCAGGGATGGTTCCGCAGGTGGGAGGAGGACGGCAGGGTATATCCGAAGAGATGGCATAACGCCGAGGAGATACTCGCCCGCTGCGACGTGCTGGTCTTCAGCGAGGAGGATATAGCCCCGTTTCCAGAGGAGCTCGAAAGGTTCATACGTGCGACGAAGATTGTGATCCTCACCCGCGGCAAAAAGGGTTGCACGCTCTACCTGGACGGGATATCCAGGGATTTCCCGGCCTACCGGACCGTTGAGGTCGATCCGACAGGAGCGGGGGACGTCTTCGCGGCGGCGTTTCTGATAAAGTATGCCGAGACGAACGATCCCTTCATCTCAGCCGATTTCGCAAATTGCGTCGCCTCCTTTGCCGTGGAGGACGAGGGAACCCTGGGCATACCGACGCTTGAAAGGGTCATGAAGAGATGGAGGTTCGCATAGGCCGTGCCAGGAGACGGGATATACCCCACATAGTGGAGATAGAACGCCGCTCCTTTCCAACCCCTTGGAGCGAGTGGGCTTTCAGACGGGAGCTTAAGAGCAAAAACGCCCATTTCCTGGTCGCCAAGATCGGCAGGGAGGTCGTGGGATACCTGGACATATGGATCGTCTTCGATGAGGCCCATATAACCAACATCGCCGTCGCACCCGAACACAGGCGAAAGGGAATAGGCGAGAGGCTGATGAGATATGCACTTGAGATGGCCAAATCCAAAGGGGTGCGCAAGGTCACACTGGAGGTCAGGGAGAACAACATACCGGCTCAAAACCTCTACAGGAAGTTCGGTTTCAGACCCCTCGGCATCCGAGAGGGATATTACACCGATACCGGCGAAGACGCCCTTGTGATGGGGATAACCGATCTTCAATCGATGGAGATCGAGCGGTGAGGATAGGCATAATCTCAAGACAGAAAAGGGCATATGCCACGCGAAGGCTGGCGAGAGCTGCAAGGGAACGGGGATGTAAAGTCTGGGTGATGGACCCTTTCGAGATATACATCCATATCGGATGTAGGGGAGACTCGATATATTTCGGATGGAGATCGGCCGAGAGGCTGGATGTCATCCTCCCGCGGCTCAGCAAGGTCACGGCAAGGTACGGCCTTGAAGTTCTACGCCATTTCGAGCTTGCAGGCGTCCCGTCCGTCAACCCGGCCCAATCGATAGATGACGCCCGCAATAAGTTCCGCTCTCTTGCCATACTTCATCGAAACGGCATACCCGTCCCACCCACCTTTGCCGCCGGATCGCTTCGATTTCTCGACAGAGCTCTCAGACGCGCAGGGGATTATCCGTTTATACTCAAGCCGTTCGAGGGAACGCAGGGGAAGGGAATAATCGTCACCGATAACCCCATCGTCCTTTATTCCATTCTGGACGCCATGTGGAGTCAGAGCGAGGATTATATCGTCCAGCCCTTCTATGAGGAGGCGGCCGGCAGAGATCTGAGGGCCCTGGTGATAGGCGATAGGGTGCTATGTGCCATGAGAAGGGTGGCTCAGGAGGGCGAGTTCAGGGCGAACATACATCGGGGAGGGATGGGTTTCCTGACCTATCTGACGGATGATGAGGAGGAGATAGCCGTCAGATCGGCCAAGGCCCTCGGTCTGGGTATAGCGGGCGTGGATATGATCCGGACGAGGAGAGGGATTATGGTCATAGAGGTCAATCCCTCACCCGGCTTCGAGGGGCTCGAGAGGGCGACCGGCATGGACGTGGCCGGCGCCATGGTGGACTATGCCATAAAGATGGCTGAAAAAGGGAGGTCCAGCGATGTCTAAGGGGAAATTCGGTGTGGCGATACTGGGATGTGGAGGGATATCCGGGGCGCACATCAGGGCATATCAGCAGTTCCCGGATGAATGCGAGATAAGGGCAGTATGTGACGTGAACGAGGCCGCGGCGAAAAGGCGGTCTGAGGAGTGCGGCGGTGCTAAGATATACCTCGATTACCGCGAGGCGCTTCAGGATAGAAGCATAGACATCGTCAGCATCCCCACCCCACACTACCTTCACGCCCCGATGACGATCGCGGCCGCTAAGGCCGGAAAGCATATACTGGTCGAAAAGCCGATGGCCATGACCGTCGGCGAGGCTCACGAGATGATCGAGACGGCCAGGAAGCACGGGGTCAAGCTCGCCGTCATCTTCGGCAGGAGAACCCAGCCCGCCAACCGATTCATCAAGGAGAGGGTGATACCGCTGCTCGGCGAGATACGCTTCAGCTATCTCAACGGCTTCCACTGGCGGGGCACGGATTACTATGCCAGCGGTGCTTGGCGGGGAACATGGAAATATGAGGGTGGCGGCGTCTTCATCAACCAGGCCGTGCACGGCTGGGATCTGTATCAGTGGTTGCTGGGAGGCGTGGATTACGCCTACGGATATTGGACCAACATCATGCATCCCACGATAGAGGTCGAGGATCTGGGATACGGACTGATCAGATTCAAAAACGGGTCCCACGGAAAACTGCTGACGACCAGCATCTGCAAGTCGCCCGACGGATTAGCGGGGATATATATCCGGGGCGAGAAGGGGGAGGTGAGGGACACGAGCTTCACCCTGACCGATAAATCGCTGGAGGCCGAGCTCAAGGAGGAGATGCGAAGGTACGTCGAGAGACCGATGCTCACGGGACACACCATGCAGGTCAAAGACCTGATGGACGCCATCAGGGAGGACAGGGAACCATATGTGAACGGGGTCTCGGCTATGGAGTCGCTCAAGATGATAAACGGGATACACTGGCACGGATGGCGGTTCGCCTCAGCCTTCCGCGACTGGGTTTACGATAATTACGCCGATGATCTCCCCAAACCGTCACGGCAGGGAGGCCCGATAATGCCCGAAGATGCGCAGGAGCAGGACTGGCGGGGCGGCAGGTTGATCCGGGATCTCGAGGCGATCGTCACGGACGAATCCACAACCCTGGAGGCGCCATTTCTATCCTGAAAGTTGTAGGGGCTAGGCATTCAAAGAAGAATGCCTAGCCCCTTCATCGTGACAATCTTGCCCGGAACACCTTTCCGCTCCACGTGGCAGCATAGAGGTAGTTGTCGGAGGCTGAAAGCGATGAGATATCGTAATCCTCCAACCCTACCAGTTCCCATCCCCTCTTCGGCGTCCAACGCATCACACCTCTAATCCCAGCGAACGGTAGGTGGTTCAGGATAGTTATAATCCACCTCGATGAATCATGAGTTCCCCTAGCTCACATACCTTCCTCTCCCACTTCGGTGGAATAAAACTTTAGATTGGTTTCGTTGTGAAGGCTACCTTCACCTCCACGCCCTCATTACCCGCCGGATCAAAGTAATCCTTGATCGTCAGCGTATATTTCTCCCCGGGCTTAAGCTCCATACCCTCTTTAGGTTTCAGGATCGCTATGCTGTTATCGGAAGACCACCACACCTCCCACTTCAATCTCTTGCCGGACGAATTCCTCAAGACGAAAACATCCCCGCTAATCTTGAGCGATATCGGCTCGCTGAAGACCACGATGATACCCTTCCGATTGATCTCTTCAGCATCTACTTCAGCTCTATCCATAGGGATCGTCCTCAAAACCTCCGGCCAGGAGCAACATCCACAAGGCAGGATAATCCACTCATGACGTGTTCCACCCATCTCATCGGTCCACTCAACGTATACGGAGATATAACCGTTTATCCTCATTCCCGATCTGGCGAGTTCATCTTTATCTGGTAATTTCCACTCTGCCGTCCACAGCCCTTTCTCCTCATCATAGTAGATCCTCCTGGCGGGCTGACCGTTGAACCTAACAGAGATAACCTCACCAGAAAACCACACCTTTAAGCTGGAGCCGGGGATTCCTTCGGAGGTGTAATCTATCAAGTAGACCGGTTCTGTTTTTTCTTCTTCACCACAGCCCGTCATCCATACGATGACGAGGAGCGGGAATAAGATCAGTGCTCTCTCCAAGTGTAGGATCGAGATCCTTCCTCTCATAATTTCCTCCCCAGCTTAGTCATTAGCTGACCAGAGGATTCCCATATTCCTCTGGTCAGCTATAACTGCTATTACCTCAGTATCACCATCTTACGGGTTGATATGAAATCTCCGGCTTTCATGGTGTAGAAGTATATGCCGCTGCTTACCCTCTCACCTTTCTCATTCCTCCCGTCCCAGTACGCCGCTTTATCTTTGGTAATCTTCCTTCTTAACATTCCCGCTCTTCATCTCAATGGGAGCCATCACATCTTCTATCAACTGAACAAGCTTCTCATCAAAGCAGATCACCGGTCTTTTCGGATCATACGGCTCCTCATATAGAACCCTGAAATTCTCTCCAATTCCCCTCACGACCTGACCTCCTGTTCCCTTCAGGGTACAGATACCCAGCTTTCATGGTGTAGAGTTTTTGTAGCGAAGGTAATTCTCGTTTCTTCACCCACGAGCCCTGTACTGCAGAAATTCTTAACCGTCAAGGTGTAAAGCTCCCCCGGCTCAAGTTCCATCCCCTTTTTGGGTTTTAAGACAGCTTTGGTTCTGCTAAGCCACGTGATGCCCCAATTCAATATTTCCCCTTTAGAATTCCTCAGGATGAATGTAATTCCTTTCTGAATATCCAGATCGCTGAACTCGATAACGATACCATTTTTGTTATATTTATCTGCATCCACCACACTCATATTGGGTGGATCTGTCCTCTCCACCCTCGGAGTACAACACGGAATACTAAGCACAATCCCTCTTTCACCTTTTCTACCCTCAGCATCTGTCCATTCAACCCAAAGGATCAGCAACCAATCCTTTCTTAATCCCTGATCGATGATCTCCTGCTCGTTTTCAAATTTCCACACCGCCCACCAACATTTTCCCTGTTCATCGTGGAAGATTTTCGAGGCGGGGCGTGAGCCAAGGGTAGCTGAGGTTACCTCATCTGAAAACGCTATCCATAGCCTATCAGGGTATAAATATGGCGGGTAATAAATCAGATAAGCTGGTTCTGAAACTGCTCTTTCACCTTCACCACATCCTATCGCCGTTATCACGATGAAAATCAGAGGTATAAAAATTCTCCACATTCCATACCTGCCTTCCTGAGAAATAGCATCTTCCTTTCTCCTCTCCCGCTAACCCATAACCATACAGTATCGCCATTATCCTATCTGAATTCTTCAGAAACACCCCACGGAAAAGAGCAAGAATAAGGTAAGTATCAGTCCATGATTTAATCTCTGCATTTCGTGGCAAAAATAACGGTTGTTTCTTCCCCTTTAAGACCTGAGATATCGAAGTAATTCTTAACTATCAAGGTGTAAAGCTCTCCTGGTTCGAGTTCCATTCCTTCTTTTGGCTTTAAGACAGCTACACAGTTGGCATAGAACCATGTAACATCCCAATTTAACATCCTTCCTTCAGAGCTTTTCAGGATGAATGTAACGCCTTTTCGAACATCTATCGGCTTGCTGAACTCGATGAAGATGCCGTTTCTATTATATTCATTCGCATCAACTATACTCGCGTCAGATGGAATTACCCTTTTTATCTCCGGCGGGAGAGAGCATGAAAAACTAAGGACAATTCTAGTTTGGCTTTTCCTGCCTTTGATATCTGTCCATCCAACTTGAAAGATTAAAAAATTATCTTTCTTCAATCCCCGATCGATGATCTCCTGCTCGTTTTCAAATTTCCACACCGCCCACCAACATTTTCCCTGTTCATCGTGGAAGATTTTCGAGGCGGGGCGTGAACCAAGGGTAGCTGAGGTCACCTCACCTGAGAACACCGCCCATATCTCAGGTGAAGTTAGGTAACGAGTATGATCTATCAGATAGACCGGCTCCAAAACTTCTTCTTCACCACATCCTGTTGCCCAGATGACGATGAAAAGTAGTGATATGATTAACACTCTCTCCAAGCTTTTCCGCATTAAACCTCCTTCAGAAACTGACTTGGGGGGAACTTCACTCCCTCCGATGAGAACATATTTCATCCCTCTCACCTCAATCCGCAATCTTTCGGTATAAAATATATCACGGTTGGGGGATGATGTCAATGACAGGGAAGCAGGAAACAGGAGGCAGGAAACAGGAAGGAGATCCGACTACTGACGATGACGCTTGAACCACCTTACAAATTCTCGAATGCCCGTGGCTATCTCCACCTTGGGGGAGTACCTCAACATCCGCTCCGCCTTGCTGATATCTGCAACCTCAATCACGGCTCCTAGCGAGAGATTCTCTTTTTGATTGATGATCGTATAATCGTCTATAGAACCCCGCCGCTTTGTAGAGTTCCTCATGACTTCCCTTCTCTACTATCCTGCCATTGTTTAACACGAAGATGTCATCCACATCCTTTATCGTAGATAATCTAGGGCGGCTTCGAGGCTATCCTGCTCAGGTGGACTGAGCGGCTTCAAATTGACCTCTCATTGCGCCCTTCAATGGGATCATCAGAGGACTACCCTTCGGGTTACTGATCATTGCCTTGGTTTTACGGCTTGGTTGATCTTAGAGAAGGGGATTGCGCAGCTAAAAGAGATTTATCGTCTTTTGAACTCAGATAAAATACGTATTCTCCGCATTCTGGAACATCAAACCGTTTGTGAATCATCTCTCTTTCATAGGAACCGGTTTTAGGTAAAAGCTTAACGTAACTGATCTGGATGATATATCTACCCTGAGTAAGATCCGAAAATTCGAAATATCCGCTTTCGTCCGTCTTGGTCTCAAACCGGCTCATAACCATTGATGATAGATCATATGGCTCAAGCTCCCAGGGGTACCATGATCTTGAAACTAAAGCCCCCGACACCGGCTTTCGCGTATTCGCCCACAGAACATGTCCTCTTAATTTTGCTGATTTCCGCTCAACGAATATATCCACACTCTGGTTCTCAGAGGTAACCTCGAGATCAATTCCTGTCGCGCTTATCCCCTCACCGAGAACGTAAATTTGATACCCGCCCGCTGGAATCCCATCAATTCTGAATGCCCCTTTCTCAATGTCGAGTCTGGTTGAAAGGATAGGTTTGTAAAGCGAAAACGGATTGATAATCGGTTTCATCGGCGTGTTCTCAGGGAACAGTTTCACGATGTAACTCCCTTTTATCGAAATATCTGGCGGCATGAAGACATGGCCGGTTATGGTCCTCCCTTTTTGCAGAACGACCTTTAAATCTTTATGCTTTATCGCCATACCTCGATAGACTTTGCTTAGATATCCTTTTTTAAAGACTGTAACCGTCAAAAGCGAGGGATCAACTCTCAGGATCTCCACCGAGAAGGTTCCATCGGAATCGGTCTGACAGGTTGCAAGTTGAGCTCCATGTGCTTCAGGAGTCCGGGGTCTCATGGTAGCTGCGACTTTAGCATCGGGTAAAGGATGACCCGAGTCATCTATCACCTGCCCCTTCAGGAGTTGGGATTTTCCAAGCTTAACCTCGATGTGGGGTTGGTCTTTGGGATTCAGAGATTCCAAGAAGGCGATTGCGGTGTTATCACGGTATACGATCAGGGTGTACTCGGTCGGGTAAAGCTCGGCGAATACAAATTCACCATTGCTGTCGGTGTAAGCTGTTAACTCCGTTTGAGCGGCATATCGAAAGAACTTCACCGGTTTGATATGCATCTTCAGGACAACTTTGAGACCCAGGGCGGATTTCCCTTTCAATCCGATTACCCTGCCGGTCATTATTAGAGTCCTCTTGAGCGTAATATCAACATGATACTCGTTTTTCCCTCGCTCCAGTTTCCTTTTTATCAGCTCTCCCTGATAGCCTGGTCTGCTTACCATAACCGCAAAGGAGTTGAATTTTTCCGGATCGCCCGGTACAGTTATCAAGAATTCACCGTTTTCACCGGTTGACGTTTCCCGCCTGAAGCGGAGAACTGGACGAACACTTCTAAGTTCTGAGGAACCAAGTTTCACCTTTGCCTCGGGAATCGGCTTCCCTTCCTCGTCTATCACTTTTCCCCTTATCAACACACCTTTCCTCAGGAAGATCTCAACTCCGCCAATATTTGCATCGGGTGATACCTCTACCTTGGGAGCTTCATCGCCATCAAAAACGTATCCTGAGAATCGTTCTATGACAACATACCGCCCCGGAAGCAACCCGTTGACTTCAAATTTCCCTTTTGACACCTTGCCTTTGAAGTATCTCTCTACTGTTTCCCACTTCGACAAGAGCCCCAGAAGAATCTCCCCATCTATCGGGATAAGAGAACGCTTCACCGGATCGAGCAGAAAACCTGATATGCTTCCTCTAGCCTTGACCTTAAGATCAAGCTCTGTTTCTTCGGCTTTAACGAGCTTGAGTTTTCGCTCCTGAACGGTCATCCCTGAAAATCTCACATGTAAGTTCCAATCACCTTCCTGAAGGTTGCGGAGCATAAACTTTCCATCTTGATCTGTTTTCACCGAATAGCTGGTGCCATCATCTAAGCGAAGTTCAACCACATAGTCAGGTAATGGATTGCCGTTTTCGTCTGTAATTCGGCCTTTTACACTACAATCTGATTTCACCGCTATGACGCTTGCTTGTCCCCAAATCCATGTTCCTATAAGCACCAAGATGAAGGTAAAATTCATAGTTTTCATCTCAGATCCTCCTTTATGAAATCGCCATGTCGCCAGGCTTTCCTCAGCTTTTTCTCACCAAGTGGAAAATCCCTGGCTAAATATTCATTTTTCTCCCGAATATCAGGCGGATAATCTAATTTCCAGATTCGTATGCCGTTTCGATCACATCGCACCGACGTATTGGTGTCGTAGATGAGTTTGAAACCGGGTATTTTCTCCTTAAACAGGTAAAGCCTCACTGCCAGGAGGTGCTTCGCTTTTTCGGAAACATAGAACGCTTGGAGAATTCCACCTGCTTCGGATGGAAAGACCGCGATTAACCCGGGGAGACCATTCTCGTTTTGAATCCTGTTCTCCTTGAACTGAAACTCCCTGGGAGGTTTTGAAAACGACCTTCCATTTACTTGGCCATGAATTACAGCGCTCCATGAGTTATTGTTTTTATCGCGGGAGATAGAGATCTTTCGTATCCGCCAACTACCGGGGGGAAATCTCTCTCCCTCAAGTTCCATCTCATCCGTTGAGGTGAAGCCTCTGATAGCAAAATCGGTCACCTCGTTTGAGCCCCCCATCTTCCTTGTCCCAATGGGAATCAAGGAGTAAACAGAGGCCAATCGATCAAATGAGGTATCCGATCCGGTATAAGTAATCCCGGTAAGCGCCAATATCTCCCTTGTGGTGATCATTAGGTGAGTTGCTCGATGTGTGTAGAGGAACTCAAGCGCTTCTTTCGGCGAAGCGGCGGAGAAAACATGACGGGCGATCAGGAAAATCCAGTATGGGATATAGTGATCTTCGTCGACTATAGTCGTGCACTTTGCGAACCAGTTTAGAACGCTGCCGTAATCCCACCATGCTGCTACAACTGAGCCTTCTCCTAAAGGTCCGGAGCCTATCTCAGCTAGACTCCGCTGGGTTTCGCGAAAGATGGGCATAAAGCGTTGTCTGGTGACCTCAACGTTGGAGCGGATAAATCCCCTGTGAAAGGTATCCGAGCCGATAAAGAGGATGAGAATTAGAACGATAGTGAGATAACACGCCCTTCTGTAATTCGAAATCTTAATCTGACTCAGACCATACACAAGGGCAAAAGTGGAAATCAGAGCCGTAAGGGGAAGCAGCGTCCACTGAAACAGACCGTTCCAAAGCGAAAGTCGAATGCCGGCATAAAGCTCTGAGGCTATCAGGATTCCAATCATACCGAGTTCGGATATCAAGCCGGTCCTTCTTTGGGCGATGAAACGCAGAGATTCGATAAGTATAAAGCTACACATAAGGGCGATTAAGGGATCGAGGAAAAAGCCATATCGTCCCGCTCCTCTCGTAGTGAAGAGCCCGATGAAGAACCATATCAAAATTGGAAAATACCTCTCACGTTCGTCATATTCGGAAGACATTTCCTCGTCTTTTTTATATATCAGATAAGCGGTAAAGATCATCGTCAGACCGGCAAGGGTAGAGATGATATATACTGTGTCGGATATCTTCCGGGAATGCAAGAACAGCGAAACCAGAGTTCCGCACAACACCGCTTCAAATCCTATAACGGCTAAAGGGAAATTCACAGGCTCACCGCTAAAGAAACGGTAGGCTAAGACAGTGCTGCTGGCGGAAGCCAAAAGAAGGATAACGGAGTATCTCCTGACAAAGCTTTCACCGCTTATACCTGTCAGTTCTATCACCGAGCGCATCAGACGGCTTCTACCTAAAGGTGTGAGAAAGTTATCCAGGATAGATCGGAAGGTCTCTCCGATGTATGCGTTTTTCAGTGAGATCACGAGTAGAAGCAGAGAAATAGCACCAATCCATCCGATTACAGATATGATCGCACCTTTCGAGAATCGATCGAATCTTCGCATCTTACGTGAAACAAACCAGAGAAGAAGGGTTATCGAAGTTGCCGTAGGTGCCATGATAGCGAGGAAGGCATATGGTAACGCCCAATTCCTGTAGGCGTGTGTTAGGGAAAGGGAGATAGACATGAGGCAAATATACCACGCCCAGTACACCAATACGTCACGTGTTTCGATTTTCCCACGAAAAACCCTAAACCACATCCAGAGGGAGATGATCGCCGTTGCCAGGCCGTGACCTTCCCAGGAAAGAGACAACATCCCGGCCATAATCCCTGAGGCAATGGCATAACTGGTCATCCTAATCGGGTGTTTATCCTCGAAGGCCTTCAGGTAGAGGAGGATCATCGCTGTCCAGAGCATCAGGCAGAAAGCGTCACGATCCGCGAAGCCGGCAGCTGAGCGGTTCAGGTTTAAGGAGGGAAGAACAGATAGTAGATTCACTGCCAGGAGGGATACGGAAGCATTAAAGATCCTCCTCCACATCAGGTGGAAAAGCATCAGCGTCAGCATATAGCACGTAACCGATGAATAAACTGCCACCTTATATATAGTCAGGTTGCGATGTATTGTTCTCAAAATGCGATAAGCGTAAGCCATGGCATAAGAGAACAGGTTCAGGTGGGTTGATAGATCCCTCCCCACCGGATACCACCGCATTTTATCAACTCGAGGCAACTTCCTCTCGGAGGTTATTATGGAAGCCTGGCGCAGAAAACGATATGCGTCCGTCCCGAGAAGGTATCTGTCCTGCAGCAGTGGCAAGTTTTGGATTCGAATCGAAAAGGACAGAAACAGGGACCAGGCAAGGACGAGCAAGATCACAAATTTTTTAGATACCTCCAGAATTTTCGACCTTCCTCCGAAACGTACCATTTCACAGTCCGCTTTAAACCCTCTTCTAATGAGAATTGTGGTTTCCATCCAAGCTTACGAATTCGCTCACTTGACAAAAACTGAGATCGAACCTCCACAACTGGAAATTCGCGTTTGATCACCTGGATCGGCATCTTCGCCCCCATCATCGAAGCTATCTTCCTCATCAGTTCAAGGGTGCTCAAGATATGGCCGGCTCCGACATTATAAGCTTTGCCCTGCGTCTCATCTATGCGTTCAGCAAGAAGCAGATAAGCATTTATGATGTCAGTGATATAGGTATATTCGCGAATATGATGTTGGGAAGTTTCGAAAACTGAAGGGGGAATTCCTCTGAAAATGCGTATAACCGTGCCGGGGATAATCCTGGAGAGGTTGGGATCGGCAGGGCCATAGATGTTGGAACATCGGGTAACGGTGACAGGCAACTTGTAATCCAGAAAATATGCGTGAGCGATCATATCGGCGCAGGCTTTCGAGCAGCTATATATACCCGTCCCCCGCAACTCATACTCCTCGCGATAAGGCAGAACTTCTTCAGGATATTCCCCGTACGCCTTATCGCTGGAAGCCACTACCACCCGTTCGACCCCGCAGTTGCGAGCCGCCTCCAGAACGTTCCATGTACCCATGACGTTCGTTTGAAATGCGTGGATCGGCGATCTTTTAGCCTCCGCTACGATACTTGTAGCTGCGAGATGGAAACAGGTATCGATATCCTGAAACTTGAAAATCGGTTCGAGGAACTCATAATCTCGAACATCCCCAATATATACCTTCATCCGCTCGTTTATTGAGAGCGTCTTCAGTTGGAAGAGATCCCTCGGCGACCGGATCACGCCGAAAACATGAGCTTCCTCCTCTATCAATCTTTCAGCAAGATGTGACCTCACGAACCCTCCCACACCCGTTATGAGGCATCGTCTCCCATGCCATGTGAATCTATGTACCTTACTTTCAGACCGCATTCTTCTTCACTCCTCCCCACACCGTGGGAAGTTTCTCCTTAGGCTCAACATCGGCGTTGTGATCCGGTATCCCAGGACCAGATATCGAGATCGCTTCCATGCTACACTCACCCCTCAAACCCGGCCCGGTGAATGCCATCAATCCTATCACATCCACCCAGATGTGATCCTCATCCTTAAACTCCCTCAGCTCCAACTCTCCCCACTTGTCCCTCGTCGTCATCCGAAACCTCTCCTCATGAAAGCTCAACCTCAGCAAAGGCCATGAACCACCTCCCGCCCTCTGTATGATCTCCTTGAACCGACCCTTCTTGTCTATCCTAGCCTTCCAGACGCTCCCTCCCACGAAATACCCCTCGGCATAATCCGGAACTGATGCCGACTTGCCCAGGATAACTACCACCTCTTCATTCTCCCCCATGTTGTAGCCAATTTCCCTTTTGGCTCAACGCCCATAGCCGGAGAGATAATTGTGAAAGAGTCAACCCACCCCTCACCTCTGAACCCCTTGAACCCCACTACCTCGAACCCTACGATCTCCACCCTGTTGAAATCCGGATCTTCGAAGTCGGCCCTTTTCTTGCCATCAACATACATCCGAAACCGACCTGATCTGAAGCTCACCTTCATCTCCTTCAGATCATAGGTGTGCCATAGAGTGCGAGGAGCTCTGTTGGCTTTGAAAGGAACCAGGAGATGCGGCACGAAATCGATCCTGTTGGTGAGAAAGATGTAGAAAAAATCCTTGTTAATTCCCGGCGCTTCCGGGAAGGTCTTGCCCAGTCCTATACCGATATTCGATAATTTACATCCGATGTTTTTGACGATGATAGTAAAATCATCGTAAGGACCAAGTATCGCTTTCAGTTGAAGCAGCTCGAACACTATCTCATGAGGTGGCTCCACTACAATCTCCACCTTCAACATTCCGTCCTCCGCCTCCCATCTGGAGAACTTCCCCTTCACCGTCCACCCTTTGAGATCTCCTCCATGGAAATCATCATGCCATACCCATGCATGGGCGGTTAGAACGAGATCGAACATAACCGAAGATATCACGACGATTTCGAAAATGCTAGGCTTCATCTTCAGCTCCTAAGGTTCATTCAATCTTAGTGCAGTTATACCATGAACCTGTACTTTCTCCTATTCCATGAGGTTCAGGATCGGGAACGTAATTTATATCCTCCTCAAACCAGTCAGCGGGGTAATGGAGTTCTCTCGTCGAACAATTGTAATAGTATCGATCATACTCGTTAAAACCACCATATTTTCTATAGGACGGGCATCGGTAGCCTATACCAGAGTCGGGTGGGCTCTCATGATACTCCCAGTAATACGTGTCCGTGTAGGATTTCACCTGCTCCCCATCTCTCCAATGAACCTCGTATCCGTTCCAATACCCGTCCATCCATGTCTTATATTGATCCTGATCGAGAAACGTGTAGCAGTAGTTGGCGCCCCACGGCTGAGTGTTTTCGAAATACCACTGTTGTTCCCTATGCCACCGTACGCTATCCGTCACACCTAACGATTGGAACTCCGCATCTTCTCTGGTATAGGTGACGATCCCATCTGGGCATAAGTCGGTGGTGTAGACTTCGCGACCGAAAAGATCTCCGTAGAAATCTTTGCATGCTTCCGGATCAGTTGTTATAACAGGTTCTCCTCCCATCGATCTGGACAGTAGAAAGCTCAAAGTCAAGACACACACCGGCATCAGTGATGCCACGATCAAGCCCAATTGTTTTCGGAACATCTCTTTTACCTCCCTCTATTTGGTTTTCATTCTCCCCCACACCATGGGAGGTTTTTCTGTCAAAGCTCGTCCTTTCGGAAAAACACTTTCAAGGGGATCGTTTCCCGATCAAACCGTAAACCGGAACCTGAATAGGTTCAGGGTCCACATCCGTCATCATCTTTATCCTCTCCCTCAGGAAGTCAGGGGAGCTCTTCGTAAGCCATCTAACCTTCAGGACAAATCGGGTTTGTCTTTTCCCTTCCCACTCACCTTCAATCTTCAGGTGTTGGGGAACGAGGAGATCACGTATTCTGAAGGGAGAGTCGGATTCGAAGGAGATCTCGGCCGTCGGATTATCCCCCCGGAACACTTCGCCGAAGAAGATATGTCTGGGTTTAACCCTAACGGGGCTTATAACCTTGGCGATCACTGGCATCATCATCGTCCGACCGTCAGGGAAGAGGATCGTGAGTGCCGATGAAAACCTCCCCTTTTTCCTCAGCGGCCCGAGCTTTACCCTCAAGATGCACTCAGATCGACCTCTCTCCTCCATCCGCCAGCTCAGAACATCAGAGCTCGGCGGAGCAAGTTTTATCTCCTCTATCTCCATCGGTATGTTCACCCACAGCAGAACCTTCTTCTCATGGATTGATCCGGGCAGAACCTCTCCGAAATCGCATACCTCAGCCGAGAGTTCCGCAAACCTCCTGACCTTAGCATCCACCGTCAGGTATATATAGGGCGTCCTGGGACTATCCGTGAAGATCACAGCGCCGGCGCTTCTGTCTGACCGAACGGATTTCGGATCGAGGATGACCTTGAACTCCGCCTCATCTCCCGGTTTGATCTCCTTTGGCCCCTCGACCCTGACATATCCGCAGTCGGATTCTATCCGTTCGATCTTCACCTTCTTCTCCCCCTTGTTCCACACCCTGACCGACCTTGTTGTCTTCCCCTCCCATTCCGGCACCTCGCCGAACTCCACGATATCTCTCTCCAACACCAGGTACCCTGGAAGTTCTTTCTGATTGTTCACGAGCATCAGGAAGGTGAAGGAAATCAGGGTCAGAGGGAAGATGAGGAGATTGATGATCTTTCTGATCGCCATACTCCTATCCTCCTTAACAGATCGATCCCATAACCGAGATCAGATGATCTGACGAGGGCGAGGCTGCAGAAGAACATAACCATGTCGAGCGAGACGGCCTTCCAGTCCAGGCGTGCTCCGAACAGCTTGAAAAGTACGTTCTCACATCCGCAGTCCTCCAGGGGTAACCCCCGCCATATCACCGATGAGAGGGCCATTGAAAAGGTGAGGAACAGAATTCCACCGAGCAACGCCGCCCCACGAGAGAAATACCCTATGATGAGCAGCGCCCCAATACTTATCTCAGCCGAAAGGAGAAGATATCCCGTCGGGGTCACCAACGACGGCGGAAGGAGATCATAGAGCGAGATATATCTGAGGAACAGTGGGAAATTCGCGATCTTCGCCACACCCGCCGAGAACAGTACACTCCCCAGGAACACCCTCAGAACCGTGATAAACGGGGATCTCAGCTTCGCCTTCCATTTCGGCCATCTTTTTCCAGCGGATATCCCAAGACCTTCCATATCTCCAAACCTCTCGAGAAAACCCGCACGTTTCGATACCCTAGTCTCAGAAAAAGAAACATAAGTTGATGGGCGTTGGGACAATGAGCGCCGCTGCAGTAGAGGATGACGCTCTCATCACGGCCGATTGAGAGTCTGGAGAGAGTGTCCGCGACCTGTTTTAAGGTTCCAAGCGGGACGTTCACAGCCCCCGGGATATGGGCTCTTTTGAAAGCGGCTGGTGGACGTGAATCCACGAAGATCGCCTCCTTCTCGCGCCAGATCCTGTACACCTCCGGCAGATCCACCTCGATGGCTGAGGCGAGGCCGGCCTCATGAGGTGATAATAGGCCGAGAGCGTCGAACCCCCACAGGGCAACAGCCCCTATTATGATCCAGATGCCGATGATCGCTGTCTCCTTGAGAATCATCGTCCCTTTATACTCCCCCACGTTGTGGCGAGTTTGTCCTCCGGTTTGACGTCATAACCTGTGATGGAGGGGCCGGATATCTCAAACGAACCAGCCCATCCTTGCGCCCCTCCAGGGGGATCGATCCCTGATATCGAGAAAACGATGTAATCTATCTCGTTGAAATGTGGATCTTTAAAATCAGCTCTCACCTCTCCATCGGCTATCATCTGAAACCGCCCAGAATCAAATTCCACCCTTATCTCCTTCAACTCCTTAGTACGCCAGATCTTTCCAGGACATCTGGGGTCCCAGGTGGGAAATGGAGCAAACCTCCCTCCCCCCATGGCCCAAATGCCTTGAATCCTGTGTAGCGCGAATATATACAAAAGCCGGCAGTTGGAAACCGGGCACACCTCCGGGAATGTCTTGCCAAGGCCGATGCCGAATCCTACCCTCCCTGTCAAAGAGGCTTTTATATCAAGCACTATAATTGACAGATGACGGTGGGAGCCTGGGAAAGCGGTAAGTTGGAGAGGAGTAAGTAATAAGTTGCTCGAGACCACCTGCTTAGCATACAGAAATCCATCCTTGACTTCCCATTTGAAGAATGATCCCCTGGGTTTCCAGCAGCTTTTCAGTTTCTCCCCTTCGAAGTTATCCCTCCATATCGTCCCACCGGCATGCAACGGTATGAAGAGCAAGAGTATGGTGAAAAGCCGAAAGGTTTTCATTTTCTCATCTCCCCCCACGTCGTGGCAAGTTTCCCTTTGGGTTCAACCTTATACTCCGTGATGGAGGGGCCGGATATCTCGAACGAATCAGCCCACCCTTCCACCCACGGGGACTGCTGAGCGGTGATGGAGAAGACGACGTAATCTATCACATCGAAGTGAGGGTCTTCAAATTCCACCTCCTTCCCATCGGCTTTCACCTGAAACCCGCCGGAGTCGAACTTTATCCTTATCTTCTTCACCCTGTCGGTGGCTAAAAGCCTAACTTCAGGATTCCTTGGAGTCCAAGTCATCACAATGCTGCTCGGATAGAAGAGATAAAAGAAGCCACAGTCAGGACCAGGACATAGATCGGGAAATGACTTCCCCAGACCGATGCCGACCCTTTTCATGTCGGTGACAATGATGGTAAGCTGACGATGAGGACCGGGGAAGGCAGTGAGCTCCAGAAATTCAAGGGATGAAAGCCGCTTGGGGTCCGGGAGGAAGGATTCCTGTCTTGCATGCAGGAACCCGTTTTTAACTTCCCACTTCACCACGGGTCCCAATCGTCTCCAGCAGCTTTTGAGCCTCTCCCCGCTGAAATCATCCCTCCAACTTCCCCCGTAGGATGAAGGAGGAAGCAAGGAGGAAAACAGCGACAGTATGAGCAGAAGATAAACCGCTTTCAACTTTTACCACCCCTCATTCAAGCTTTTGGCAATAGAACAGAAGATGAGACTTTTGTCCTTCTCTTACAAGAGGAGAAACGTAGAGGAGATCCTCCCCGAAAACAGCTCCTTCTACCACTTGGCCATTTTCATCGACGTATTTCCCCTCTCACAGTCAAAGTAAAGGGGTTCATCCCATCCATCATACTGACGTTGATAGGGGCATCGGTAATAAAAGCCGTTTATGAAATCACACTCCCAACGCAGCCAGTTGGTTTGGAGCTTCACCCTGTTCCCTATCCTCTCCTTTATCTCCACGCCGGTCCAGAGACCATTCAGAGAGTAAGTCTCCCCCGGCCTATTGAGAGTTATGTAGCAATAGTTGCCCGGTATCGGAGTCGGAGGGTTGTCGAAGTACCATTCCTGATCCCGACGCCAACGGTATTGCTCGTTATCCCCTGTACTCTCGAACCACGCGTTCTCCATCGTCTTCCAGATATTCTGTCCAGG
>JAGGXZ010000014.1 GCA_021162805.1 Candidatus Poribacteria bacterium | reverse complement strand
TCGTCATTTGTAGTCATTAATGACGGCGAAGCCGATTGGGAAAACGTTAAAACGTTGAACGTTGGAACGTTAAACGTTCTAATGACGGTTGAGCTGTGGACGGCGGACAATTGGCCATAGATACTACACTCAAGGGGAATAAGAGCGTATGGATTTCATCACCGATGATCACCATCATCGGCACCCCTTTAACTTTCATCCCGGCGAACGGGGTGTTTCGTCCCTTGGAGGCGAAATTTTCGGGATCGATGACCATCTCTCGGTTCAGGTCAAGCAATACAAGTTCCCCATCGGCCCCCTTCTTCAGCCTTCCTTTCCTCTCAAGGCCGAGAATACGGGCCGGGTTAATCGTCAGGGCGGCGATGAGATCCATGAGATCGAGCTTCCCTTTCAGGACGAGCTCGGTGTAGAGCACTGGGAAGCAGGTCTCAAGCCCGATCACGCCGAAAGGGGCCTCCTCGAGGGACAGGGATTTCTCCTGAGGTGTATGAGGGGCGTGATCGGTCGCTATAGCGTCTATCGTCCCATCCCTCAATCCCTCGATCAAAGCCTCGACATCCCCCCGATCCCTAAGCGGCGGGTTCATCTTGGCATCAGCGCCCATCTCAAGGACGGCTTTCTGGGTGAGCGTCAGATGATGCGGTGTAACCTCAGCGGTCACGTTGATCCCTCTCGCCTTTGCCTCCCTTATCATCTCGACCGAGCGTTTGGTGCTGACGTGCGCCACGTGGAGACGCCCCTTCGTCTCCTCCGCCAGCATCAGATCGCGCGCCAGGATCACCTCCTCGGCAAGGTGCGATATGCCTCGCACGCCGAGCCTACGAGCGACCTCTCCCTCGTTTACCAGGCCGCCTTTGGACAAATTCCCATCTTCGCAGTGGTCCGATATCAAGAATTCCATTTCACTGCTCGCCCTGAGAGCTTCGAGCATCAGTCTTGAGTTCATGACCGACTTCCCGTCCTCCGAGAACCCGGCCGCACCTGCTTCGATCATCGCCTCGAAATCGACGTTTCTCTTACCCCGCATTCCCACCGTGATCGTTCCCATCTGCAGCACGTTGACGAGAGCGTCGCGCCTTATGATCTCCACCACCTCTCTCATGATCCTCGGTGAATCGATCGGTGGAGAGGTGTTCGCCATGGCCAGGACTGTGGTGAATCCCCCGCGCATGGCGGCTGTCGTTCCGGTGGCTATGGTCTCTTTATGTTCCTGGCCCGGCTGTCGAAGATGGACGTGCATGTCTATAAAGCCGGGAGCGACGATCAACCCGGAGATATCGATCACGCTGGCGTCTGAAGGGGAGATACTCCCCCCGACCTGCTCGATCTTTCCGTCGACGATGAGCAGATCGCCGATCTCCTCCTTCCTTCTTTCAGGATCTATCAACCTGCCGCCCTTAAGGAGAAGTTTGCTCAAGCCTCACTCCTCCTCTTCCTCACATATAAGCACCCTATCGACACCGTCCGTCTCAACCAGTTGTACCCTGATGATCTCCCTACGTGATGTTGGGACGAACTTGCCGATGTAATCGGCAGCTATGGGCAGCTCCCTGTGTCCTCTGTCTATAAGCACCGCAAGCTGTATGGAGGCGGGTCTCCCGAAGTCCATCAGGGCGTCCATCGCCGCGCGAACTGTCCTTCCGGTGTAGAGAACCTCATCCACCAAAATCACGTTTCTGTCGTCTATCTCGAACGGTATATCCGTTCTGTTGATTATGATCTTCCGCTCGAACAGATCTATATCGTCCCTGTAGAGGGTCACGTCGACGGCACCGACGGGCGGTTTAACCCCTTCCAGTTTCCGAATGTTCTCCGCTATCCTGCGTGCCAGATCGTCGCCTCGGCTTTTTATGCCGACCAGGACGAGATTCTCACATCCTTTGTTCCGCTCCAGTATCTCGTTGGCGATTCTCATAAGCGCTCGTTTCATCTCCTCACCGTTCATCACCTCAGCCTTCTCACGCATCCCTATCTTTCCCCCTTTCCCTTTCGAGTTTGAAGATCTCCCCGCGTTTGCTCTCAAGGGCTTTCATAAGCTCATTCACGATCGGATGGACGTCGAAATCCCGTCTGTTCCACGGATTGACCCAGAACCTATCCAGGTTTCTGTATCCGATCTTCTCGTATTCATACACCTGTATCATCAGCTCCAGCTTATCGGCGGCACGAACGACTTTCGCCTCAAGCGATCCCCTTTCCTCAAACTCGGTCCAAAGCTTCGTGTATCTCTCGCCCAGCTCCCCCAGCTTAGAGGTCATTGATCTCACGGCCTCTTTCTCGGCATTCTCCTTGGTCTCCTCCGGAAGGTATTGAAAGGCGGGGAAAGGCACATCGCCTATCTTTGCCTCAGGTATCTCGTGTAGTATCGCCATCCTGAGCAGTTTCTCCATATCCAGCTTCACTCCTCTTCTCTGAAGCATATCGCCAAGCACCATCGATACAAGAGCCACCCTATAGGAGTGATCGGCCACGCTCTCAGGGGCTTCGATCCCGTGAAACCTCCACCCCGTCCGAGGTATGAGCTTAAGCCTTCCTATCTCCTCGATGAACTCTATCAGATCTCTGGCCTTCATTCCATCTGCCTCCGGGCAAAAAAAATGCCTCCCCTGAAGGGAGGCGAGGTCACTTCTATTCGAGGTGGAAGATCATAAAGAAGATGCAATCTCCATAACCTCCTTAAGCGTTTCCTCCGGCTCTCCGGTGGGCCAGTACTCCAGCCCGATGAACCCGTCATATCCGGCTTCGGCTATAGCTTTGAATACGTTGCGGTAGTTTATCTCTCCGGTGCCCGGCTCGTGTCTTCCGGGGACATCTGCCACGTGGAAATGTCCGATCTTCCCGATGTTGGATGTGATCGTGGCGATCAGGTTGCCCTCCATGATCTGCTGATGATAGATATCGTAGAGGAGCTTGACGTTTGGGCTGTTGACCTCATCTACGATCTGAAATCCCTCGGCCGAGCTCCACAGGTAATATCCCTTGTGGTTCACGAGGGTATTGAGCGGCTCGAGCACGAGCGTCACGCCGGCTTCCTCAACGATCGGAGCCACGGCTTTAAGCCCTTCGACTATGCTTTCATGCTGTTCACCGCGGCTGACACCCTGGATCTCATTTCCGGTCGTGACGATCAAGGTTTTACAATCGAGCTTCTGGGCGATCTCCACCGATCGTTTCGCGCCCTCGATCAGTTTCTCCCTATTGGCCGGATCGACGAGCGGGCCTCCGGTATCGCATACGAAGGTCGCCACCTCAAGGCCCAGTTCATCCTTGATCCTCCTTATCCCATCTATGTCCTTGTTTCCCCATCCCCAGAACTCGAACGCCTTCAGTCCGGCGGAGGCCACCCGTCGTATTCTCTCCTCGTAAGGCCCTTTGAAAAGCGATTCTATACATGCCGATAATCTGAGCATCGCACTCCTCCCGGGAATCCTGTCCCGATAAGTTTATCACACGGATATCGATTGTGCAAGTAGAAACCAGACATTCAAGGAAGAATGCCTAGCCCTTACGAACATCTATTCCCCCTTCAGCTTTGCCCATATGATCGGGAGTTTATCCTGAGGATTAACAGCCTTTGAGCCAATTCCTCCCCTCATCAAGTAAGAGGTTATAAACTATAGCTGGGTTCTCATCTCCGCCGACGACAACGCCATTCTCAACATGCCAGTTTCCCTCATCGGGTACGATCTTACCGCTTATCCAGAAGATCTTATACATCATTCCACCCGTTAAGATCACCATCGTTAAAGCTATCTTTCCACGTTCCCGCCCATGCTGAAGCCGCTATGAGTAAGAAGACGACAAGCAAACCGTATTTCACTTTTGAATCACCTCCTGTTTATAGATAGATTACGCTCGCGCTTTACTTCATGCTCTTTTTGACCTCGCCCCAAAGGGTTGAGAGTTTACCACAGGGATTTAAAGCTTGAATCGAGGGCTCCTCCATGCATCTCTTGACCTCATCGTCGGAGAGGGCCCTGTTGTAGAGTCTAACCTCATCCATCACTCCCACGAAGGGGCCTGCGCCTGGAGGAGCATCGCCCCAGCCTATCTCTATGTCGAACGTGCCGTTTATCTTCCCGCTTGCGACGCTTTCCTTTTTGAGCTCGCCGTCGACGTAGAGCCTGAGTTTCTCTCCGTCATAGGTTCCCGTCACGAACTGCCACTCGCCCGGAATACAGAGTCCGTTCAGGTTGGCATCGAACCTCGTCCCCCCGCTGTTTTTTATGTCCCAGGCGAAGGCCATGTTCATCCAATGATTGTCTATGCCGAGTATATAGCTTCCGTTTTGCGCCCATCCACAGGTGACCAGCCTCCTATAGGCATCGGGGACTTTCTCGCTTTTCAACCATAGCGCTATCGTGATGGCGTCTTTGAACGTCAGAGAGTCCGAATTAGGGACGATGATACCCCCGTTTTCGAACTCCATTCCTCCGCCGTATTTTCCATCGGAGGTCCACTTGACCTCTCCGTTTATCCGTCCGTCGTTGCCGTTTCCCGAGAGATCTTCGACCGTATCGCCTGTGGGCGCTTTTGTGAAGCTGAACCACAGGACCAACCCATCTTCTGGAGGAGCGGCAAGCGACAAGGCCGCTATCCCTAAAAGGATACTGGTGCACCAGAGAATCTCCCTCTTCATCTTTCTCCTCCTTGCTTTCTAAGTTGCTCTTATTTCCCTGGGTGTAGCGGTTATCCATAAGGAGGAACGAGGAGAAGGGAAATCCGTTGCACGTTCAACGTTTAACGTTGTAACGTTTTCCGTTCCTGGTTCCTTGTTCCTTTTCATCTTGACAATATGAGCGATCTAAGTTTCTCTATCGCCCTTGCGACCCTGTCCCTCGCTTCAAAGAGCTCCTCGGGGTCCGTTGAAAAATCGGTGGGCGATCTCACCAGCTTGTCAGGGAGTTTCAGGGCCTCTTTGGCTTCAGCCAGCGCTTCTTCTCTCATCTTCCCCTCGGCCTCCTTCAAGAGCTCTCTCAGGATGAAGAAATATTCCCTGTCCTCAAGGCCTTCCCTTATAAGCTCCCATCTTATCGAGTCCACAGGGGGCTCCAGAACGGGCTCTTTGGGTGGTTCTCCTCTCCTCGGCGGATAGAGCAGGAAGCCGTCGCCGTTCCCCCAGAAGGTGCCTGACGGGCTGTAGGAAGCAGGGTCATCCCAGGGGTTTCTGGGTTTTCCCCTCGACGCCCAGTAGGTCGTGGACCAATAGAGCGAACCTTGCACGCCATATTTTTCGGCGGCCCAGAACCTTATCCGGTGGCATATTGCGGGATGGTCCACGAAGTTATTGGGGTAGGGAGCCCTCGGACCACAGCAGACATACCACCAGACCTCCTCGCCGTGCCGCTGTCTCTCCTTGGCCCTCTCGGGGTCGAACGCTGAGAGCACAGGAACCCAGATGTCCACGTGCCCATGGAGCGGCGGCTCTGGTTGCTCCGTGAGCAACCTCTTGACGCCCGGCGCCAGCCTCTTGAGCAACTCCATCCCCTCGACGACGAACGGGTAATCCTCCTCCCTTGGCTCGTCGAACCAGTAGAAGTAAGCCTCCTCCAGCCAGCCGTTCTCACTCAGGTGCTCCTCCAGCAACCTGTAAGCCTTCTCGTAAGCCCTCCTGAGTTCGGGGGTCGCCCCCTTGTAGGCCAGGATGACTCTCCTCGCCCTGAACAGCCCGGCGGCGTTCCAGCCGTTGAACTTGAAGTCGTCGAGGTGTTTGCGCATCGCCTCGTCGAATGCGTCGAGGTTGTGGAACTTGACGCCCATGTCCGCCTTGTGCTCGTAGGAGATCGAGCCTTCGGGCTTGAGCTCACCTTTGAGGAGCGCTTTCGTCTCTTTGAGGACGCTTTCGGCGAGAGTCCTGAGGGACGACTCGTCCTCGGCGGGCCCGCAGAATATGGCCACCGGCGGCCCGTCGTCCTCGTAGACCTCGCCCGGCTCAAGCCACCTCCCCACCGACCGGTAAATGTCGCCGTGCCCGTCCCAGAGGTTGATGCCGACCCCCTCGCCCAGGGCCACGCCGCCGAAGGCCAATCCCTTGTCCGGCCACAGCCAGGCGCCGTAGCGCTTCGTGTTGACCGCCTTGTAGCCTCGAAGCGCCGGCGGGACGAGGTAGTAGAAGCCGTTGAGCCTCCACCTCACCTTGTCCGTGTTTTTGATCGTCGAGCACTTGACGATGACCCACGGCCTCCCGGCGACGAACTCGAACCTGTAAGTCGCCTCGAAGGCCCTGCGCGCCGGGCTCGACGACGTTCTGGCCGCCGTCACCTCGACGACGCACCTCTCCGGCGACTTGACGACGAACCTCACCTCCTTGATGAAATCGGGGTTCGGCCAGCTCCCCCTCTCCCTCTCGAACTGCGTGAGACAGCAGACGATCGAGCCGACCCTCTCCCCCTCACTGAGGATCAAGAAGAAGTCGCCATTGAACCTGTTACAGACGAACCTGAGCGGCCCCACGTCAATCTCCTCCCTCGGGCCGATGATCTCCCAACTCGGGCGGGCGAGCGACGGAACCGGCCAGTAGGGCGAGACCCGGTGCCTTGCGAACGTCCGCATGTAGAACTCGAAGACCTTCGCCTCCTGTTCGGCCGTCTTTATGCCGTGGAAAAGTCTGTTGACCCCAACCCCGTAGGCGGTCCTCGTGTGCGTCTCGTCGGAAAGGGAAAAGTCGTAGACGTGGAGCCCTATCGGGACCTCCACGGGAGCTGTTCCCCTCGGCTTTACGATGAGCTTTCCGGTGTAGTCGCCGGGCGGGCATCCTTTGGGAACCTTGACGGTTATCCAGAGGGGCTGGTTCCTGTCCTTTTTGAGCTTAAGATGCCCTCTATATGGCGGGAGCGGGTCGGGCCAGTCACCGACGCACCCGAAGGAGTCCGTCGGCCTTTTAACCCTGACGTATTCGACGAGCCTTATGCTTATGTTCTCCCTCGGTATCCGGCCCTTTTCGGACTCAAGAGGGGTGAGTTCAAGCTCGACCTCCAGATCCTCCCTCGGCCTTAAGACGACCTGGAACGGCTCATATTCGTTCCCCGCTGCGGAGATCTCGACCTGCTTCCCCCTCGCCTCGGGGAGGGGGCGGTCCCTTGATACCTTGTAGGTGGAGCCGCACCACCATATCGAAAGCCTGTCATCCGTCACGAGAAGCTCCCCGTAGTTGCTCGCATGAAGGCTTGGAACCTCGAGTGATGTCTCCGCCCTGAAGAACTCCTCACCGCCCTCGCTTGCCGTAAGCGTTACCTCGTATTCCCCGGGCTCCTTGAGGACAGCTTGGAGCTTCGGGATAGCCCGGGAGCCCGGGTTGAGCTTAAACTCCATCGATCTCTCCACCGTCTCCCCTCCGGGCGTCGTGATCAGAACCTTGAACAGGATCTCCTTCTCCTCGGAGCTCCTGTTTTCGACCTTCGGTCTCACCGTGAGCTTGCCCCTCTTAGGCCTTCCGAGCGAAAGAAGCTCGACGGGAAGCTCCTCCGATTCCCTCTCGACGAGCAGATAGAGCGTCGAGCCTTCGATCTCCGGAACCTCCCCGGAGAGCTCAGCTTCGTAGGTGTAGTTTGAGACCTGCAACACGCCTGTGCTTTCGAGCTTCACGAAGACCCGGTCGCTCGGGAAGAGGGACGAGGGGAGCTTTGCCCTGTGCTCGCCCAGGTTTGAAAACTCGGCAAATTCAAGCCAGTTTTCGCCGTCCCTGCTTGCTTTGAGCCTGAGCCTCCCCTCACGATACCAACAAATCGTGACCCTGACCTCTGCTGAGGTCTGGGTATAGGGCTTTGTGTCGTGCCTGTAGGTCACGTATCTGCCTTTGTCGAGGACCCACCTGTCCGTGTTGAACCCGGCGGTGAAGTCGTGAAGTGCCCTCGAGTAGTTCGAGAAAAGGCCGCCGTATCTGCTCGACATGACGTATCTGCCCTCTGTAATCCTCTCATCGTGCCCGAGCGAGGGCTTTGTGTCGGGGAGGATGAGCTTCACCGGGATGAGCTTGAGGTCGTCGAAGTAAACCTCGCCCTTCATGTGCCACTGGCCGAGGTAGACGTTGGAGCTTTCGAGCCTCTTCGGTGTGACAAAGATGAAGCGGTGGAACGACCAGGAGGTGGAGGGGGAGAAGTCCCTGTTTATCCCGGAGACGACCAACTCCTCCATGTAGCGCCTCTCGCCCTGGAAGCCGGAGATGACGCATCCGCCAGATGCCTCCTCCTTCATGGAATAGAAGGAGAGCATGTAGGTTGAGAAAGGCTCAAGCTCAAGCTTGTGTTCCCAGCGGTTTGAGGTTTGTCCATCGCCCTTAACGCTTAGGGAGCGTTCGCCCGTCTTCGAGAGCCTCTCCCATCTTCCCTCTCCACCCGAAAGCTTCCAGTCAAGCTTCTCAAACGACGTCTCATAAGGCATTGAAAGCATGGCCGCAAGGATAAAGATCAGAAGCATTTCAAAAACCTCCTTGTTAGCAGATCAGGTTCCGAACCCCGGCTTTTTGTTCATCGGGGCTCAACATTGCTCCCCAAGGCGGCGTGCTCACCTGCAGCCGCCATTTTACTTCTTGCGATTGGAGGTTTAGCGGATTATATTCACTGAGTTTCCCTCAAATCGGACGTATGCCTTGTCTCCGACGTTTAATCTCATCCTCGCAAATGTCGGGGTCAGAGTCCATGAGATAAGTCTGATACCCACGTCCACCTCCACCTCGGTCAACGCGCCTTTGTTTTCGATTCTACGGATAATCCCAGCGAAGAGGTTATCGCTCTCGCCTTCCGGCTTCGCCGCGGATACGGATATCTCCTCCGGCCTGATGGATAGACAGACCTCCCCCTCCGCCTTTCCCGGACAGCGGATCGTCAGATCGCCGACGTTGACATCGCATTTTCCGTTTCGGCAGACCGCCCTTCCGACGAACACGTTTCTGCTTCTGACGAACCGGGCGACGAACTCGGTCTCGGGCCGCCTGAATATCTCATCGGCCCCGCCGACCTGGACCAGTTCGCCCTTATTGAGCACCCCTGCCCTATCGGCCACCATGAGCATCTCCTCGAAGTTATGACAGACGTGAACCGTTGTGATCCCCGTCTCCCTCTGCACCCTCCTGAGCTCCCTTGCCAGGAACTCGCCCGTGGCGGGGTCCAAGGCGCTGAGAGGCTCATCCATAAGCAGAACATCCGGCTTTGTCACGATCGCCCTGCCGAGGGCCACCCTCTGTTTCTCGCCGCCGCTCAGCGTCTGAGGATATCGGTCGAGAAAACTTTCGATCCTTAGCATCTCCGCCACTTTCAGGACCTTCCCTCGGACATCCGAAGCCCGCTTTACCTTTAACCCAAACGCTATGTTATCGTAGACGGTCATCGTGGGAAACAGGGCATAATCCTGCGGGACATATCCGACATTCCTCGCTGCGGGGTCAAGATACGTGACATCTCGTCCTCCTATAAGGATCTTGCCGCTTTCCACCCGTCTCAGGCCGCAGATACACTCTATAAGGAAGGTCTTACCGGCCCCCGTAGGACCCAGTAAGACGAAGTACTCGCCCCTCTCGATCCTCAGGTTTATATCCCTGAGCCTGAAATCCCCCGCTTTTGCGTTGAGATCCCTGATCTCTATCATCTTCCCACCCAGATGTATCCCACGCCGCCGAGCTTTTTGACGAGCGTCAGGGTTGTCATGGCGATGATTATCATGAGGATAGCGATTGAAAGCGCAGCCTCGATCCTGCCGACCGAGAGCTCCAGATAGATGCTTGTCGGCATCACCTCTGTCTTGAATCTGGTTGTGCCGCAGAAGACGATGATCGGCCCGAACTCCCCTATCGCCCTCGCCCATGCGAACAGTCCACCCGCTATGATGCCGTTTTTTGCAAGCGGGAGGGTCACCTTGATAAAGGCCATGAGCCTACTGCAGCCCAGGGTCATCGCCACATCCTCGAGCCTTCTGTCCACCCCGTCGAAGGCAGCTTTGATCGTTCTAATGGCGAATGAACAGGCCACGACGAACTGGGCCAGGATGACCCCCTGCGTCGTATATACGAAGTGCAGACCTGATCCCTCTATGGCTCTCCCGACGGGCGTTCGGAAAAACACGAGGAGGCTTACGCCCATGATCAGAGGGGGAAGCACTATAGGGACATCCACCAGGGTGTCGACCAGCATCATCCCCGGAAACCTATATCTCGAAAGGGCATAGCCGGCCGGAATCGCCACACACATGGAGAGAAGGGCGGTGGTGAACGAGGAGATACAGCTCAGCTTTATGGCGAACTGAATCTCCTTCGAGCGGAGGGTATTCAGAAAAGTATGCAGATCCACATAGAGGATATCGCTCACAAACAGGGCCAGTATAATGAGGAGATAGAACGTCAACATCCCGGCCGTGAGGAGAAAAAGAGGCCTGTGAGAAATCATGCGATGTGACCTCTTGATCATCTCATCTGTATCCATCCCTCTTGAGGATCCCAACGCCCTCCTGAGAGGAAGCGAATTCCAGGAACTTTCTGGCCAGCTCCTTGTTTTTGGAGAAGTTCAAAAGACAGACATGGATCTTCGTCTCAGGGAACTTCTCCTTCATCCATATGCCATCCAATGAGTCGGAGTTAAGGACGGCGATGAAGTTCCACACCACAGCGACATCGGCCGTTCCCAGTTTGATCGCGTTGCCGAGCTCCTGATGTGTTTTGGTCTCATAGACGATGTTTTTCTTCACGGCCTCCTCGATACCTTTTTCCTTCAGCTTTTGATGGACGTATTGGGCGCATGTCTGGAACCTCGGATCACCCAGAGCGACTCTGATCCCCGGCCGGGCTAAGTCCTCCAGCGATTTTATCCCCTTTAGGTTGCCCTTTGGGACGATCAGGACGGGCGTCAGTTTCCCCACCACCCTATCATCCTCCAGCACGCCCTTTTCCCTCAGCATATCGGCGTATGGATCGTGCACGATGCATATATCCCCTTTATGGGTTAGCAAGATCTGAGGGAAGATGGTCTCGCATCCGGCGAAGTTATATTTGATATCCGCGCCGAACCTCTCCTTGAACTTCCCGCCGATCTCCTCAATAGGCTTGCTGAAGGAGGTGCCACAATAGACGATGAGAGGTTCGCCCTTCTCCCTGCCGCAGCCTATCAGGGACAATCCCGCTATCAGGATGAGAGGGATCAGCCGCAGGCTATAGCTTCGTAGTGTAGCCATGTCTCTCAAATATCCTCCTTGCCTTCTCAGATGTGATGAAATTCACGAATCTTTCGGCTTCCTTTTTATGTTTGGAGAAACTCAGGATTCCTATCGGTATGCGTACAATCACGTTCTGCTCCTCGAGTATTCGGATCGCCTCGGTGCTATCCGGATAGAACCTTGCCGTGGCGTCCCAAACTATTGCGGCGTCCACCGTTTTGAGTTTGACGGCATTTCCCAGCTCTTGAACGGTGACGCCCGTGTAGACCACGTTCCTCTTCACCTGATCCTCGATACCGGCCCTTTTCAGTATCTTCTCCGTGACTTCGCCGACCGCGCAGGCCTTCGGATCGCCCATAGCGACTCTAATGTCCGGTTTAGCGAGATCAGCGATCGATTTTATCCCCTTGGGATTGCCTTTCTGAACCAGGATCACGGGGACAAAATAGGCGACATCCTTTTTTTCGGAGATAAGGCCTTTTCCCTCGGCACGGGAGATGAACTCTTCATCGCCCGGCATGTAGAGATCACCTTGACGGTTAAGCTGTATCTGTGTAAGGAGCACGCCTCCTCCGGCGTATGTGGGTTTGACCTCGATCCCCGTCTCGCTCCTGAAAAGTTTTATTATCTCATCGACGGAGGGACGGATTCCCGCACCGCAGAAGAGCCTCAGCGTTTTCGTCTCCTCTCCGCCACATCCCTGCAGCACGGGCAAGGACAAAATGAAAAGGGTAAGCATTAAAGCGGCGATTTCTCTCATTACCTTACACCCACAACGGGCTGTCGAAGGGGAACGGTCCCATATCGAACCTGGCTGGCCGCTCCCTTTGACTCCTTTGACTATCTCTTGATATCCCCCCATCTCAGGGCCAGTTTGTCCTTCGGCTGAACCGCCAGCACACCTCTCACCCCGCTCGTCATGAGCTCCTTGATCTCATCTTTGCTCAGCGCCTTGTTTATCAATACAACCTCGTCTATAATTCCGATGAAGAACCCGGCTGGTTTTTTATGGGCTCCTATGAAGTAGTCCCCCTCTGAACTTTCAAGGTTGACAACCGTTGGATCGAGGTGTGCCTCGCCGTCCACGAATATCTGGACCTCATCGGAGTTTCCCTTCTCCTTAGCAACCACAGCGGCGTGATACCATTTCCCCTCTTCAGCCGTCACATCGGACGAGATCTCCTTTCCTCCTAGGAAGGAGTGTATACCGCCTCCAGAAGCCTGGTGGATGTAAAGCCACGATCTACCTACACCGTTTTTATCCCCTTGCTGGAAGATGCATTCCACCCACTCAGGAGGCGGTATCTCTTCCGATTTAAACCAGGCAGCTATGGTGAAATCGCTCTCGTTCAGAACCTTCATGCTCTCCTTGAACGGAATGAGGACATAGGTCTTGCCGTCGAAATGAAGCGCCTTCCCGAACTTCCCGTCGACCCACTCGGGATTCCCCTGAATTTCACCATCATTCCCGTTTCCAGAGTAATCCTTGACCGTTTTCCCCGATCCCTCGTCGAAAAGCCAAGCTCCTACGATATTCTCCCTGAAGGCATAGCAAGGGGCGATCAAGAGAAGAACGGTCAAAGCTCCGGCCATCATGCCGGTTATCCTTTTCGACATCACCAACACCTCCCCCTATAGTTTTCCCTTTATTTCGCCCCAGATAGTCGCCAGTTTGCCGTCAGGCTCCACGGCGAGTCCTTTGGCGTTGAAGTTCTGTTTGATCTCGTCGGCGGAGAGCGGCCTGTTGTAGATGGCGACCTCATCGATCAGCCCGACGAATCCTCCGTCGCTTGCGTGACCTATTTCGGTTTTGGGTCCGTTGCTGGCTATGGAAGGGCCTGCGAATTTTCCCTCCTTCACCAGCTCGCCGTCGAGATATAACTTCATGCTTTTGCCGTCCAAGATCCCCACCAGATAGTGCCACTCTCCTTTTTTGGGGAGAGATGCGCCGAATCCTCCATCTCCTTCCCAGCCGGCGGCCGAGTGGATGATGAACTCCATCTCCTGGCCGCCGTTTCTGCCGTCATATCTCAGGCACCACCCGTTAGCATCCCTCTGGGCGACGATCTCACCGCAGCATTTGGCGACGACTCCCACGACCGGATCGTCGCTTCCGACGTTAACCCATGCGGCGGCGGTGAACTGGTTTTTACCCTGAAAGTTTAAAGCGTCGGTGCCCTGTATGTCGATTCCGTCATCCCCGTCGAACTCCATCGCATCATTGACCTTCCCCGGCACGATCTTGGGATCGCCCACTATGGTTCCGTCGTTTCCGCCGATAACATCCTTAACCGTTTTCCCCTCTACCGTGTCCTTATCCAACGGCCAGTAGGCCACCAATCCATCCGTAACCATCTGAGCCCATACAATTCCACAGGTAATAAAAACAAGGGGCACGAATGCGAGGATGGAGATACAAGTTAAGGCTTTCACAGTCCCCTCGACCTCCTCTCATCTTCGGATTTCCTCTAAGAATCTAGCACATGGTCTCTTCAAAGTCAAGGGATGGATTTATTGCGCCTTATCATCAGGTATGATAAAATATCAACACGGTTCGCTCTTAATTTCCCTTGAGTATGGGCGAAAGATTTTTCGCTCGTACTATCTATGGCTAATTGTCCGCCGTCCACAGCTCAACCGTCATTTGTAGTCATTAAGTCATTCGGCTTCGCCGTCATTAATGACTACAAATGACGACAAATGACAATAAATGACCTATAAGCGGCGGACGGTAGCTTTAAAAATCTTCGCTACACTCAGCGATAATATGAGCGACACGGTTTAAAAGAGGGAGGTAGAAAATGTCAAAACCGGTTTTAGGTGCTCAGCTTTACACGGTCAGGCAGTTCACCAAGACCGCCTCTGATCTGGCCGCGACGCTTAAGAAGATCGCCGATATAGGCTACACGGCGGTTCAGATCTCAGGCATAGGACCGATAGATCCGAAAGATGTGGCCAAGATGATGGAGGACGCCGGTTTAACCGTCGCTGCTACACACGTCGGGTGGAACCGACTTCTCAACGATCTGGACGCCGTCATAGAGGAACATAAGCTCTGGAAGTGTGTCCATGTGGCCATAGGCGGTCTGCCTAAGGAATATTACAGCATCGACGGGATCAAAAGATTCGTCGATGAACTTACACCCATAGCCGAGAGGCTCCTGCAGGAAGGCATGGATTTCTCATATCACAACCACAATCACGAGCTCGCGAAATACGAGGGGAAAACATGGCTTGAGAGGCTCTACGAGCAGGCCGATCCCAGATATCTGAAGGCCGAGATCGACACATATTGGATCCAGGCCGGCGGAGGAGATCCCGCCGAATGGATCCGAAAATGCGCCGGTCGTGAGCCTCTGCTGCACCTGAAGGATATGATCGTCACCCCCGATCGCCAGCAGCGGTTCGCTGAGATAGGCGAGGGAAATCTCAACTGGCCGGCGATACTCCAAGCCGCCGAAGAGGGCGGGGTTGAATGGTACCTGGTCGAACAGGATAACTGCTACGAGCGCGATCCGTTTGAGTCGCTGGCCATAAGCTACAGAAATCTGAGGGAAATGGGGTTAAGGTAGAGCGAAGGAACGAGGGGCGGGGAACCAGGAACGAAAGGCGTCACAACGTTGAACACGCAACGGATTCCCTTCCCTCCTGGTTCCTCGTTCCTTACTATCATAGGAGGCAGGAGATGAAATTTAGAGTGATCGTTATATTGGCCTTTGTTCTTCTGATATCGAGGGTTTCATCGGCGGAGGTCAACGGATATGTCGAGAAGATCTCACCGTCGGACGGCGGACAAGCGGTGAGCGTGATATATCTTTGGGGAACACCATATCAGATGGGATACGCGCACGGCAAGCTGTGTTCGGCGGAGATCAAGGACCTCTACGGGAAGTTCGCCTCGAGCATGAGCGCAGCAGCAGGTGTGCCGCCTGAAAAGCTGGATGAGGTCTGGGATATGATGTCCCCTTATATCTCCGATAGGATAAAAGAAGAGATGAGGGGACTCGCCGAGGGGAGCGGGGTCGATCTGAAGACGATCCAGCGAGTTCATTCGATACCGGCGCTTTCAGAATATCACTGTACCTTCTTCGCTGCCTGGAGAAAGGCGACTACAAACGGACACCTCCACCAGATTCGAGCGCTAGACTATGCCACAGAGGCCCATATACAGGACCATCCGGCGATCATCATATATAGGCCTGAGGGTAAAAACAGCTTTCTCTCCGTGGGATGGGTGGGATTTATCGGGGTGGTGACGGGAATCAATGAGAAGAGAATCGCCCTGAGCGAGATAGGTGATAACTACGGTAACGAGAAGGAGACCCTGAGAGGCGAGCCCTTCATATTCCTGGCCAGAAGGCTGCTTGAGGAGGCTGATTCGCTGAAGGAAGGAATTCAGATCATCCGTAACGCCCATCGAACCAGCAGCTATCTATACTGTATCGGCGACGGCAAGATACCCGCCGCGGCGGCACTTATGACGTGTAAGAATTTCTGCTACGTCTTCGATCCCCACAGTCTCCCAAATAGACAGCTCGAAGATGTGGTCTATTTCTCGATGGGTGCAGATAGCAAGTGGAACGAGAAAATCTACGAGATCCTGAAACCCAAATGGGGGAAGATCAACCGGAACGTCGGAATCTACGATGTGATGAGGGGAGCGGGAACCGGCAATCTGCACGCTGTACACTTCGATGTGACCGACCTGATGATGTGGTTCGCCAATGCCGGGGTAGATGCCTCACCGGCCTATAATCACGCCTTTGTGGAATTCGATGTGGCCAACGCTTTTGAAAAGTTGAAACGATTGAGCATGAAGGGGGAATAGACGCTCGGAAGATGCACAACCTCTATGTCCCACCTGATCAGATCGGAGATGGGATCGCGCGTGTCGACGGCGAGGAGAAACACCATATTGACGTGTTAAGACTTCGGGCCGGAGATAAGATCAAGCTGTTGGATGGAACAGGGGGTGTATACGAAGGTGTGATATCAACCATTCGACGGGATGAGGCGATCATTAAAATCCTGCGCGAATACAGGCAGCCCTCGATAAAAAAGGTGGATTTGTATCAGGGGTTGCCTAAAGGGGAAAAGCTGGATCTGATCATACAAAAGGCCACCGAACTGGGCGTCTGCTCCATAACGCCTCTCCTATGTAGGAGGTCGATACCGCGAATCGACAATGATAAGCTCCCCAGCAGGATCCGCAGGTGGAACAGAATAGCGGTGGAAGCATGCAAACAATGCGGCAGAGCCTTCTTCCCGAAGATCGATCGACCGAGGTTCTTGGATGATGTTCTCAGTGAGGTGAAGGCCGATCTGAAACTGATGCTTTGGGAGGGCGAGCGGAAAAGACGCTTGAGGGATGCACTGAAGGAGATATCTCCTGAGTCGGTCGCGATACTTATCGGCCCGGAGGGAGGATTTGAGGAAACGGAGGTTCAATCCGCCGTTAACGCCGGATTTCAATCGGTTTCGCTCGGAGAGCTTATACTTCGAACGGAGACAGCCGCTCTAGCTTCTTTGAGCATCATCCAGTATGAGTTGGGGCAACTGGGGTGATCGAATTGAAGGGGAAGGTGGTATTTTACACGTTCGGCTGTAAGGTCAATCAATATGAGACTCAAGCCATGCGGGAGATCATGAAGAGGGCGGGATTTCAGATCGTCCCCGAAGGTGAAAAGGCTGACGTCTATATCGTCAACACATGCACGGTGACAGGGATAAGCGATAGAAAGGCCAGGAAGCTCATCCGACACATACATCGACTCCACCCGGAAGCCCTTATCGTCGTAACGGGATGCTATGCTGAAAGGGCGATGAGGGAGATCGAGTCGATCAAAGGTGTCGGACTGGTTTTAAGGAATCGTGAGAAGGGAAGGATAGCGGAGAGAATCGCAGCGGCACTCGGCATTGAGATAGATCTGCCGTGTGAGAGAAAGCTTCAAGTTGGACGCTTTGACGGGCAGACGAGAGCGATGGTGAAGGTGGAAGATGGGTGCGATTCCTTCTGCGCCTACTGTATCATCCCTTTCGTCCGAGGACCCGTGAGAAGTCGTCCCATCGACGAAACCGTAACCGAGGTGGAGAGGCTGGTTCGAGCTGGCCACAGGGAAATCGTCGTGGCGGGAATTCATCTCGGCGCATATGGTAAAGATTGGGGTGGTAAACCTTCTCTCGTCGATTTGCTCAGGGAGATAAAGGGGATAAATGGGGTGGAGAGAATAAGGTTGAGCTCTCTTAAGCCGATGGATGTAACTGACGATCTGATACAGCTTATGAGCTCCGATCCGAAATTCGCCCATCATCTCCACATATCTCTTCAAAGCGGAAGCGATAGGATCCTGAAACTTATGAGGCGCGGCTACACCGCTGAGCAATTCGCGGAGATCGTCCGGAAAGCCAGGGCGGCGATGCCGGATATCGGAATAACCACAGATGTCATCGTGGGGTTTCCAGGAGAGAGCGAGGAGGATTTCAGGACGAGCTATGAATTCATCGAGGAGATGGGCTTCAGCCGCATACATGTTTTCAGATTTTCACCTCGTCAGGGCACATTAGCCGCTAAGATGCCCGATAAAGTTCCGCCAAGCGTGATTAAAAGAAGAAGCGAGGAGATGATAGCTTTAAGCGGGAAGTTAATGTGTCAATTTGCTGAAACACTCGTGGGAAAGCGGCAGAAGGTGCTCCTTGAAGAGGAGAATGGAGCGGGGATGCTATCGGGATTCACCGGAAACTACGTCAGGGCGATTATAAAGGCCCCTTCCGGGATGAAAGGACAGATGGTGGAGGTTTTAATAAAGGATCACAAGGAAGGGAAGGTGATAGGGGAAATTGAGGGGGACAAAGGTTAACCTTTGCACCCCTCAATCATGCGGCCTGCGATTGGGCGATAAGCTTGTTCAGTTTTCGTGCTAATCTCGATTTCTTCCTGTCGGCGGTTCCCTTTTTGATAACACCTTTCCCGGCGGCTTTATCCAATTTGCTAACGGCCTCTCTAAAAGCCGTCATCGCCGCCTCAAGGTCTCCGGAGACGATCGCCTGTTCGGCTTTCTTGATGGCGGTTCTGGTCGCCGACTTTATCATTCTGTTTCTGAGCCGTTTCCTGGGATCGGCACGCAGATGCTTATATGCGGATCTTTTATTAGGCATAATCCAACCTGGTTCCTCAAACTGTGTCAAACTGACCTATCTGCCGGTTGAGGAACCCCCTCCTTTCTATCCCATTGCGGCAGATAGACCAAGGCTCCCGGCCGCTCTATGAGCCGAAGCCTACCAATTGTG
>JAGGXZ010000013.1 GCA_021162805.1 Candidatus Poribacteria bacterium | reverse complement strand
GCGCCATCTCCAGGGCGTTTAGATCCTCCGGTTCAAACCTCGTCGTGAGCTTATCCTCTCTGATCTTGCCTTCCTCGACGATGCTTCCCACTAGATCCCTCGTGTCCCATATCTCCCTTACGATAACAATCGAGTTATAGAGCATAGTTCGATCCTCCGTTTCCTCATCCGAATCTGTATTTAACTCCCATTCCCCCGTCGGGGAATCTCCATTTTATAGCTCCCTGGGGACAGATCTTGCGACATGTGCCGCATTCAAGACAGTTCTCATGGGAGACTATGATCCTCGATTCATCGTTGGGGTCGGTTTTATACACCTGAGCTGGGCAGATAAACAGACATGGCCTATCACGACATGCGGCACATAGCTTCTGATCGACCTCGATATGAGGGTTATCCGGATCAGGTTCATATCTGGTTCTGTAAAGCTTATCCTCGAGCGTCAGCTCCAATATATCCCCCACGTCTTCACCTCACAGCGATCAGATCAACTTTTTGGCTTTAAGCAGATGACCGATCAGCTTGAGTTTCGGTAACCCCCTGAAGAACTCCTTGATAGCCCTTTTCTGTATCTCAGACTTAGGCTCGCCGGTTACCGAGAAGAAACTCACCATCGTATCGACGATTTTCTTCGGATAGAGGGAGAGGATCTCAGGAGTTGTGTCCAGTATCTCCGGGAATCTCTCATACTTTTCGAGATCCTTCATCACAACGCCCTGTGAGAGCTTCCTCTCGTATTCGGAAAGGGTTTGGCGCGAGAAATCCCCTTTTCCTTTGGCTTCAGCCGCCGTCAGCCCGGCGTATCTACCGGATTCCATCGCGTGGTTGGTACCCTCCTTGTAAAGTGAGGCGTTAACAAATCCGGCCGCGTCGCCGACGATCATCACCCCGTTTGCCGATAGCTGTGGAACGGCTTTTCGGCCGCCTTCCGGGATCAGATGTGCGGAGTACTCCAGGAGTTCACCTCCCTCTATCAGCTTTTTGACGAAGGGATGTCTCTTAAAGCCCTCGATCAGATCGTTCGGGTTCATCTTCGCCTGGACCATCGTCTCCAATTTGGCCGCGACACCTATCGAGAGGGTCTCCTTGCAGGTGTAGATAAACCCTCCGCCGACCAGCCCTTCGAACGGCGCCCCGAAGAAATCCAATGCTGCTCCTTCATTGCCATCTAGGTTGAACCTGTCCTCTATCTTTTCCCTCGGCAGAGCGATGATCTCTTTGACCCCGATGGCGTACTGCTGTTCCTTCTTCCCCTTTCTCATCCCCAATTTCTCGACCGCCGATTCGGTGACCAAGGGATTAGCACCGTCGGCCAGTATGACCACATCTGAGAAGAACTCCTCCTCTTCCTCGCCCCTGATTCTGACTCCAATCGCCTTATCCTCGTCATAGATCAGATCGTCCACGACCGTTCCATCCAGCAAGGTAGCTCCCATTTCCTCCACCTCTTCGGCGAGCCACCTGTCGAACTGCGACCGGTGAACGATGTAGGTGTTGTTGAATGGAGGTTTGGCCCACTCATCCGATCCAAAGCTCAGTGAGATGTGTTTATCGGGGGTGAGGAAGGTTAAGATTCTCTTCGAGACGAATCTCTCTATCGGAGCACGTTCATGGAAATCGGGTATCAGTTCACTAAGGATCGTCCCGTAAAGCAGGCCGCCGACGTTCTTGGCGCCGGAGTATTCACCTCTCTCCACAACCACCACATCAAGTCCCTCTTTTGCGGCCACTGCGGCGGCCATCAATCCGGCCGGACCTCCACCGACGACGATCAGATCTACCTTGACCTTTTCCTCCATAAACTCAGCTCTCCGGTGTGGATTTCAAGCGCCATTATTATACCACCCCGGGTAAGCGGTGTGTCAAGTGTCGCATCATCTCCAGTCAAATTGAATTGCTCGGCTTCTGCGTCTTGTCCTATTCAGAATAAGTTGGTATAATTGAAGCAAGGAGCCTATCGGGAAGAGGCTTTTTCACTCGTATGCGGGATATCCTGTTGCTATGGAGGCGAAGATGCTTCTGACCATAGATATAGGCAATACGATCACGGTTATAGGTGTTTTCGAGGGCAGACGACTGATCCATAGCTGGCGGATATCCACCGATAACGGTCGACGGGCAGATGAATACGGAGCGCTGATCAACTTTTTCTTCAAGCTTGAGAGGATAGATATGGATTCGGTGGATGGGGTTATCATCTCCTCTGTCGTGCCAGCGGTGCTGCCGAACATGGTCGAGATGTCGATCAGATATCTGAAGGAGGAACCCGTGGTGGTGACCGCTCAGCTCGATTTGGGTCTCGACTTTAAGGTTAAAAACCCCTCTGAGGTCGGGGCCGATAGGATCGTCAACGCCATAGGCGCTTTTGAGGAACACGGTGGGCCGTGCGTGGTGGTGGATTTCGGTACCGCCACCACTTTCGACGCCATCTCATCGGCGGGTGAATACCTGGGAGGTGCTATCGCCCCCGGGATCGGAATCTCGATGGAGGCCCTTTTCAGCCGGGCGGCTAAACTTCCTAAGGTTGAACTGAAGAAACCCATCTCGCCCATAGGGGATGATACGATAACATCGATACAATCCGGCTTCTTCTACGGGTTCCTCGGCCAAACTGAGGAGATCATCCGTCAGATATCGGACGAGATGGTCCGCCGCGGCGAACCCCGTCCGAAGATCATAGCCACCGGTGGGTTAGCGAGGCTCATCGCTAACTTCTCCGACCTGATAGAGGTTGTCGATCTGGATCTTACTTTGAAGGGGCTGAGGATTGCCTACGAGAGGGTCATGGGACATAATCGCGATTTCCCCCCGAAAAATTCATTTTCAATTCGCCCGTCGTTGTGATATAATTGTATTTGATGAGGAGGGATATACGTGAGGGAGGATATTCGGCAAAAGCTGGCCGAGCTGAGAAGATCCGTTGTTAGGGTGTTGGCTGATCTTCATCTTCTGGAGAAAAAAGCCAACCGCCTTAGGGATGAAGCAGAGGCGTGGCGGTTGAGGGCGATCTCGGCGTTGAAATCGGGCGATGAGAAGCTGGCCAGAGAAGCTCTCAGGAAAAAGGAAAGCATCTTGGAAATGGAAAGGAGATACAGAGAGCAACTCGACGAGCATCGCCTCAACGCCATGAAACTCAAAGATGATCTCAAACGCCTGGAAGCCAGAGCGAAGGTTTTAGAATTCGCCCCATCGACCGTATCGCTCGATGTGCCGCCTGCCTTCAAGGAATACGATAGATTGGTCTCACGCATAGAGGAGCTGGAAGCACAGGTTGAGGCGATGATGGAGGTAAAGGGGGGATGAGGTTTGGAATGGCTCCTCGGCTTTTTCGCCTGGTATAATCTCCCTTTCATCATCCCGCTCTTTCTGGTGGTCGTGTATATCATCTTGCATCTGACGGGACTGAGCTGGGGGAACGGAACGGGGACGGAGATAGGGGATATCGCCATCGACATGGATGACGAATCGGGCGAGGATGTTTGTAAACATAGGTTTATCGCCGCGGTGTTAAATCTGCTCAATATCCGGGGCATCCCACTGACCATGCTGTTGGCGCTTTTCGTGATCTCGTGGGGTATCGAGGGGATAACATTCAATTACGCCCTCAAAAGAGGGCTCGGCCTATATCCGCCGCCTATATTTCTCGTTTCCGCCTTCATATCAGCGCTGATCTCACTCGGGCTGGTCAAGTTGTTCGCCATCGGGG
>JAGGXZ010000012.1 GCA_021162805.1 Candidatus Poribacteria bacterium | reverse complement strand
TCCCCCCTTCCATCATCCCTCTGCGACCTCCCATCGTCAGAAGAGGCGATATTTATCATTCCCTCATCCGATTCCATTTCCGTTTTTTCACCTACTGACTTCTCCTCCTGAAACAGTATATCAAGCAACCTGTTGAACTCCTCAAATGTGAAATCATCCTCCTTTTTCTTCTCCGGTCTACCTACCACCATCGCAGGCGCTTCCACGTTCGCTCGCCTCTCAACCTTCATCTCATTGACCTTAGGTATAGGCTTCTCCTCCCCACGATGCATCGTCATCCATATCCCCGCCCCTCCAAGCATCACCACGACCATACCCACTATCGCAAGCTTCGTTGATAGCTTCATAACAACACCTCACGGCGTGATATGACAGACCATACTTCTCGCTAAGCTCCTTATATCCCTTATCCTCCAGCAGATACTCCCTCAGTATCTCCCTCTCACCCTTTCATTGTCGCTGATGGTGAGACCTCTCCTCATGATTTATTCACGGCTCCCAACCTATCTCTTTAAAAGGGCGTACCTTTGACAGCGATTCATCCCAGACAGGGGTTTCAGGGTCCAGATCAAGCTGGAACAAATCGGAGATATCGGCGTTTGGCTGAAAATCCTTCACCTCTATCTCCCTCAAAGCGACCTTCCTTCCAGGGTAAACGATATCCCATATGCCTTTCCGGAGAAACCATCCTGTCCGTTTACCCAGCTTAAATTCCGTGTAGATAAACCGTTTCTCCCAACGCTCGTTCTTCGGTTTTTTTAACCTTATTTCCTCCTTGACAGGCCGAAATCCCTTTCCCGGCGCTATCCACAAGCGATGAGTCCCAAGGTAGCTTTCAGTTTCTACGATGTAACAGGGGAGCTTTCCCCTTTCGATCTTCAAACTTTCGCAACCGACTATCCGCATTTTATGTTCCTTGAGGTATTGGCTCATCGGCGTTCCCAAAATCCACATCCCCCAATTCCGGACATCAAGGTCGGGAGGGACAAGCAAGCTATCTGTGTGAGAGACCGCCAACCCGACGATTTTGTTTTCCCTGACAGTGACGTCCAAGCAGAGCTGAAGCCTTCTATTGAGAAGGAGCTTCTTGCCTTCCAGCATACCTGAGAGGTAGTGATAATAAGCCCGATATGAGTCAAAGGCGAAAACGGCGTCGAATTCTAATCCGTTTCCACCTCTCTCATGGAAGTGAAGCCTCCCTCTACCGGAGGGAATGCTCGATTCAGCATGTTTCAAACCTGCTATTAACGTCTCTTCGTCTATAGGTGGAAGTACTTCTTCATTTCCCTCAGTATATCCCACGAGCACGTGGAAGAAAACGAGGATCAGAACCACCCTTTTATTTTTCAAGGCTAAACCCTCCTTCTCTTTAATTGGTCTTATCGCTCGCCAGCAAGAACAACAAATTCCTGCTGGGCGTTAAGTGTAAGCGCTTCATCCCATAAGATGGAAACTCGATGGATGATATGACCTTTGTCTCCTTACCTCCCGCGAGTCCGGATAGATCGGCTACAATCAGGTTATGAGATGTGAGAATGTAAAGAATATCGCCCTGAAGGCCAAGGTCGTATACGCTCCCAATCTCATTATAGTTCAGTTTTAAACTCTTCGCCTCAGCGCCACCTTCGGCGACCAGTATCAGCCTATCTCCGTTCCAGTATATTCCCATTATGGGCCGTTTAAAAGGCGGTTCTTTCCTGCCGCTGAGATAAAGAAATCTCTCATATTCCGCAACCCAGTTCATCATGTGTATCTCTTTATCATCTCTGGGAATTATCCAGAGGGCATACGACCTAAACGTCCCCAACCAAAATACTATGTATCTCTCCGAAACTTCACCTTCAAATAACCTGGGAGAAAGGTAGTTAATCGGCAGAATAACAGCATCCTTTGAAAGCCTACTCCGATCATCAGGAGGAACTGGCACTGTTAAAGGTTTGTCCACGTAGTAAAGGTCGTTTTTAGTTATTGATGTCTCTCTTTTACCAGGAGGGAGCACAACTCCACCGTGAGATGGTCTTGCGTACTCCATTTTGAGGGATAGATAATCATACATCGATTTAAGGACTTCCTGATATCCCTCCTTGGTGATCAAGAGAAAGGAACAGGAATCCCCGGAGTAAGAGCCGGGGAATGTTTTTGCGCTCTTCCGCGAAAACGGATCAGAAAGATCTATCCTGAAGAAGTGGCCGTATCTATCAATTATGTGCATGTATCCTCCCTCCACGGCGAAGAACTCATAGGGGGGGAGAATACGGATGGAAAAGGGAAACTCCTGGATAGAGAAGCGAAATCTCTCCCATGGAAGTCGACGGATATCGCTTGGTCGGTCTATTTGCATCATGTAAGGTCCCTCGGTTGTGATGATAAAAAGTCGTTGTCCGTAAATAGCCGTTCCATAAGCCCCTTTAAGTGAAATATAATGCGCCTGCAATGGTTCCTTCGGATTAGAAACGTCAATTACATGAACCCCTCTGCTTGAAGGGATGAAAAGCATCTCGTCCTGATACGCTTCGATATCGGATGCGGAATCCAGTCCCAGCGGAAGATAAGAGATAACCCTGGGTGTAGACGGGTCGGAGATATCGACCGTTATAAGGAGGCTACTTTCAGAGATGCCCGTCAATGCTATGAAGATCTGACATACAAGGGCGGCAATCCTTTTCATCTCTGAGAGGGAGAGGGGGAAAGATTCCAGATCTTTCCCCCTTGGCTTAAAAAGTTAAGGTAGTTTCGTAGTTTGACAGTATATGGGTCTGTTCCACGTATCTGTCTTAGTGACATTACCTGTGCATCCGGTTTGGCTGTAATAAATCTTTGTGCAGACATGTTCCAATTGCTGGTCGTTTATCGTGCACTTGTAGCCGTTGTAAGATGTGCACTTCTTCCACCATCTGATGTTGTTGTAATATATCGACGTCCCATCCGGTTGGTTCTCACATCCTGATGTGTGCTCACATCCGTAGACATCTACACATTTCGCGTTGTATTCGGTTTGCGATCCACCCCCAAGTTTCATCATCTCCTCCTCTGAAAGGATCAGGGAGTCTAACCTTGGGGGAAGATACCAAACGGCCAAACCCGCTATTGCTATCAAAGTGATGCTGATGAGCCAAAACCTCGATCCTCTCATCGCTCAAACCTCCTTTTCCAATCTAAGTTTGATGAAGCTGAAAAACATGGAAAGCTGTATCACCCCCTTAGTAGATTAATGGTAGAGGAGTTATATGGAAAACGTACTTCCCCTCGATCGATTCGATTCCTGGGGTTACGGTGATTCGGAGTATATCAGAGATGTATGACAAAATCTGATCATCCTCAGTATGAAGATAATAGGAACCGACGAGATCTGCTATTTCTTCTTGCAGATCATATAATCTATCATGGATCCAAACCCGGCGATTAAATGTATCTTTGTCCTGCGGCATACCAAGTCTCATGGCTTCGTTGATTTCGTTATACTCATCTCTCAGTGAGCGGAACTCCTCCGCCTTTTCAATTATCTGCTGATAAAGCTCCGCAATCTTCGCCTCTATCTCGGAAGGTTTATCTTCATTCCGGATCGTCCGGGCTTCTTCGGCTGGTTCCTCAGAAGGTTGGATCGGACCCTCTAATGTCTCGACACCTGCTGGTGATATGCCTTCGCTTTCTTCTCCCCTTTCAGTCATGGCGAAGCACTCATCAAGCAACCTGTTAAACTCCTCAAACGTAAACTCATCCTTCTCCTTTTCCCTCTTCGGCTTGCTGAGAGCTACCCTCGCAGGCGCTCTCACGCTCGCTCGCCTCTCAACCTTCACCTCATCGGCCTTAGGCATGGGTTTCTCTTCTCCACGATGGCTCAACCATATCCCAGCTCCGGCGAGCATCATAACCACCGCTCCCGTTATCGCAAGCTTCGTCGTGGCCT
>JAGGXZ010000011.1 GCA_021162805.1 Candidatus Poribacteria bacterium | reverse complement strand
TCCTTCCTCAGGGAGGGACTGCCAAAGGAGATTTAATGGTTTTTCTGCGTTTTTGGGACTTCTCAGATTACTGCAAAAGTCGAGTTACACCATCTAAGCCTTTCCCCATCTGCATTCTTCAAAAGTTTTTGCGAAGTCCTGGCGGACAGGAGGGTTGACTCATCGATCTAAGAGTGATAAGATTCAATTTAAGCGAGATAACATAGCGGCTTTTCCGATCAAATAAGGGGGGACGGATATGGTTAGGTTGAAATCCCTAGCGGCATGTCTATCGCTTCTGACCCCTCTGATCCTTTCACGAAGGGGTCAAGGGACGAGGGTCGAGGGACAAGGAACGAAAAATAAGACCCTCGACCCTAGACCCTTGACTCTAGACCATTTTTCGACTCTTGACCCTTGACCATCTTAACCTCAACCTAAACCTTAACCTGTTTTTGCATCTCACTACGCTCAGCGATAATATGAGCGAATCTTATACCCGATAACCCAACGAACCCAATAATTTTCCTAAAACGGAGGCGAGGAGGAGAGAGATGAGGAGAAATCAGATAAAACCGATCCTTTTAACCGAATACGTGCCCAAACCGAAACTGGTCCTCGAGGAGCATACCCCTCAGAGGGCGAAGTTTCCCGTCATCGATGTCCATAACCACATAGGCAGACGGGGTGAGGAATGGGCCGTCAGGGATGTGGGAAAGCTTGTGGACGATATGGACGCCTGTAACGTGAAGTTGATCGTCAACCTAAGCGGAGGTTGGGGCGACACCCTGAAGGAGAACATCGATCGGTATAGGTCGAAATATCCGGATAGGTTCGCCGTCTTCGCCAACCTCGACTGGAGTGTCGTCGGCGAGCCGAATTTCGGCGAAAGGCTGGCGGAACAACTTGAGGAGAGCGTCAGGGCAGGCGCTCAAGGGCTGAAGATCTTCAAAAACCTGGGGTTGGGCGTGAGGGATAAGGATGGGAAACTGCTACGGGCTGATGATGAGAGGTTAAAACCGCTCTGGCAGAAGGCAGCCGAGCTGAAGGTGCCCGTGCTCTATCACATAGCCGATCCCGTCGCTTTCTTCGATCCCCTCGATAGATTCAACGAACGATGGGAGGAACTGGTCAAGCACCCTAACTGGCACTTCTACGACAGGGATTACCCCTCCTTCATGGAGCTTATGGAACAGCAGGTTAATCTCCTTAAATCCAATCCCCAGACCACCTTCATAAGCGCCCATGTCGCCAGTTACGCCGAAAACCTCAAATGGGTCGGACAACTCCTGGAGGAGTGCCCTAACCTTTATGTGGATATCTCCGAGAGAATAGGCGAACTCGGCAGACAGCCCTATACAGCTAGGAAATTCTTCATCCACTACAGCGATAGAATACTCTTCGGTATCGACACATATCCGCTTCCGGAGTGGTATAGGGTTTATTTCAGGTTCCTCGAGACGGATGACGAATACTTCAACTACAGCCTGACCGATATACCGAGGCAGGGCAGGTGGATGATCTATGGCATATACCTACCAGACGAGGTGCTGTCGAAGGTCTATCACGAAAACGCTGAGAGGATCATACCGGGAGTGGGATGATGAGATGGAGAAAGTTTCTGATCATAACCCCGACGCTGATCCTGATAGCCGCCCTTGCTGTGCTGTTCCACCCTTTCTATTCCGACCGTCAGCCGCCTTCGATAGATGTAAGCCTCAACTCAAACTCTTTCAGCTTTAAGCTGAACGGACATATGAGGATCGTAGATCTTAAAGCCGGAGTGAGGGAGATCACAGTCAGGATTGAAAACGAGAAGGGCTTCAAGCAGGTGGTGTTCATCGGTAAAGGACGTAAAAGGGAGATCGATAGAGATCTGGGCTTCAACATTCAATTCGTTCCTGAGGGCAGGTTTAAGCTCATCGTCGAGGCGAAAGACGCCTCGATATGGAGAAACAGCGCCTCACGTGAGCTAAGTTTCGTCATAGATCATACCCCTCCCGACGTCACCGTTTCGTTGAAACCGAAGAGACCAAAGCAGGGTGGAACGCTAGCGGTTTACGTCTCGGTGAACGAGCGAGCGATATCGGATTACTCCGTGATCGATCCCAATCTCTTCAGAAGATCATCTCTCCAACTGTATCGGATTAAGATCGGAAAAGGGGGATACCAATATGAGGCGATCCTCGGGCTGAGCGCCGAGGCGCGGGTGGGCAAATCGAGCCTTTTCATCTCCTTCGTCGATCCGGCCGGAAATCGGTCATACAAGAAGGTCGATTTTGAGGTAAGAAGGACCTCGTTCGAGATAGGCGTGGTGAATCTGCCCAAAGGTAAACTCAGACTTCTGACCGATCACAACCTCATTGAGGAGGATAATCTGAAGCTCAGCAAGGTGGAGGAGATGGAAGGGAGCAGGGAGAAACTGTGGAGTGGGAAGTTCATCATGCCGGTGTATGGTCCGATAAGCTCAACCTTCGGCAAGTTCCGAGTCTATAACAACGGGCTAGCCAGATCCAGGCACATGGGGGTGGATATCGCCGCCAAAGAGGGAACCCCTGTCAAATCGGCCAATTCAGGTGTGGTGTTGTTCGCCGATCGGCTAAACATACGCGGCAACGCCGTCATAATAGATCACGGCCTCGGAGTCAGATCCCACTACTACCACCTCCGGAAGATCCTCGTCAAACAGGGCGATAGGGTGAAGAAGGGACAGACGATAGGGCTGGTTGGATCGACGGGACGCGCATCGGGGCCTCATCTGCATTGGGGCATGGAGGTGGATGGAACCTTTGTCGATCCGATCGAATGGACGAGGTATGAGTTCTAGCTCCATTTGTGATGGACGGCGTGGTGATCTCACCTTATCTGCTCGCGCCTGTATAGCATCGGTTTGAACATCCACCATCCCGCCAACTCCCTCTGATCGGAGTAATGGGGCGATTCGGGATCTTCGCTTTGGCCCGGCGGCAGAACGTTGATGCCATGTATATACGGTCTGGTTAGCTCGATGATCTGTATGTAGGTGCCCCGATTCGATTCGGGTATCGGAGGTAGCGGGTCAAGTTTGATCTCGCCGTTTTTATGCTGCCATTCAAATATATTCCTCCCGAACTTAGCCTCGAGATCGGCGACGGCTTTCTCCAGGGCTGAGATTATAACCTCGTTCACATCCCTTCCCTGGAGGTAATTATATGAGACGGGGCATTTGGACTTCTCACCTTCCAGCACATGTAGAATCAGGCTCGGCTGAAGGAAATAATGGAACTTCCCCATATCGCCGAAATCGCCGAGCACTCCCAGAAAGATTTCCTCCCTGACCTTCCCGATCCATTCATCCATAATTGACTTGGCAACCGATCCTTCGACGGCGTGATTATCCCACGCCCTGAGGTATCTGATCGCCGCCTTGAGCATCGGATCTTCTCCAGGTTTGGCCTTCTCTGAAGCCCGAAGGATAAGAGGTTTAAAGTAATCGGCGTTCTCATCGTTATAGGCGATATCCCTGAGTATGCCCTCGACATCCTCGATCGTCAGAAGATCGTCCGATTCGGTCAATTCCTCGATCCTGTGCACCCTGGAGATCTTACCCCAGACGGGGGTATCGAAGTTATCCCACCATACGGCAGGCTTATTGTTCCAGTTGACCAGATATCCCTGCTTCGGGTTAAGGGAGTGAGGGAGCCGGTCAAACGGGATATATCCACGCCATTCGTATTCACCGGTGCCGATCTGAGGCAGACGCGGGTCGGATTTATCCGATCTGATCGGATACCAGCCGCAATACCAGTATCCGATATCCCCATTCTGTGTGGCACAGAGGAAGTTGTGCGAGGTGGTGATGTATTCGGCGTATTGGGCAAACTCCTTGATATTTTGAGCCTTATTGAAACCGTAGATGGCGACGAAGGTATCCAGCTCCTTTCCCCAGTACGACATCTTCTTGGCATATGCTATCTCGTTCGTCTCGTCCCATTCCATAACCGGCCCGTGGATCGTCCTACATACCGTTATCTCCACAGGTTCCTCTCTACCTTTGGCCAATATGATCTCCGTTCGCTTCTCCATATCCCTGTATTTACCGTTATAGAAATACCGGTATTTGTTGTTCGGATCGAGCCTCTCGACATAGATATCCGTCAGATCGCCGATCCCCGATGTGGTCGTCCAGGCGAGATGATCGTTATGGCCGATCAGGACGCCGGGTATCCCGGCGAAGCTCATACCAATGACGTTGCCGTATGGGCCTGATAGATGTATCTCGTGGGCGATGTTAGGCGTGCCGAAGCCCATCTGTGGACCGCCGACTAGAATGGGAGCGCCGCTGGCTGTTCTGGAACCGGATATGAGTAGGGCATAACTTCCCCATTTTGTCGGGACACCGTGTCCCCTATCGAACTCCAGAGCGTTGATCTCCCTCGCCACGGAATAGGCTTTCTCAATGACATCGTCCCTGAGCGCCATGTCCCAGAGGATTTTGAAATTATCGGGCACCTCGGACGGAGCGCCCTCCTTTCTCTTAGGCCCCGATGACTCTTCGGGTGGGACCGTAGTTGGGGATTCGGGATCGTTCCTGAATAGGATATCGTCGAATATCCCCCTTACTGTTTTTTCATCGTTGAACCTCTTCTTGAGATAGGAGAGGATCTTCAAGTTTCTCAGCTCCTCCCCGTCCCATCCTCCGAACCTCCGAGCCATCATCTGCCATATCGCCACCGTATCGGTGACCTCCCACGGCTCGGGCGTGATTCCCATCTCCTTGAACCACTTCGGAAGCGTTCCGTTTTTGATGCACTCCTCCATATACGCGTTTACCCCATCTGCATATGAAACGAGGGCGACCTGGAGCTCATAGTCCAACTCCTCGAACTGACTCTGCCTTTCATCCTTCGTATAGCCCATGATTCTGACCTGTTTATCCCTTTCCAGGGCTTCCGGACCGAATATCTCGGCCATTCTCCCCTCGGCTGCCCGTCTGAACTTCTCCATCTGAACGAGCCTATCCTGCGCGACGGCATATCCGTCCCCGAAGTAGAGCCCCCTGATGGTTTTGGCGAAGATATGTGGGACGCCGAAATCGTCCCTGACGATCCTGACGGTTTCACCGTCCACGTTCAGGATCTTCTCCTCGGCCGCCGATGTGACCGTAAAGGTCAGGAGAGCAAAAACCATGGTAAACCCCGCTGTTCTCACCTTAGATTTCATATTCACCTCCTAATGATCCCCGCAGCCGCAGAACCATCCATCCCCGGATCTAAACATATATCTACCGCACAGGGGACAGATGGCCCTGGCTTTGAAACCGTCCAGCACCACCTCCACGAGGCCGTCCCCGAACAGCGCCTTTATCTCCTTGAGCAACATCCCGAAACTCGCACCTCCCCAGGGCATGGCTTCGACCGCCATCGGATCCTGGAAGTTGAGTTCCTTTATCATCGGCACAAGTTTATCCCAGTTCACGGTGCCATATGGTGGCTGGAGATGCATGTCACGTGTGGAGTCGTTATCCTGGAGGTGGAAGGCTATGATCAGATCTTTGAGGTTATCGAAGGCGGCTATTTCGCCTTCCCTGTTAACGTGGGCATGTCCCGTGTCGAAACAGACGCCGAGGAACGGGGAGTTTATCCCCTCGACGATCTCCCTCACCGTCTCGCTGCTATACCCGGGATGTTCCGGCAACATATTTTCGAGGGCCAGCTTAACGCCCGTCCGTTCAGCCGTCTTCAGCACCTCCTCCAGACTTGAGGGCAGTATCTCCTCCATCCTGGGTATATCATCGCCGGAGGCGTGTCTTCCGGGGTGAACGATCATAACTTTCGCGCCTACGAGGGCGATCTTCTCGAGCAATCTCCTGTGCACGTCTATGGCGTTCTTTCGCGTGTTTGAGTCAAGGGCGGAGAGGTTCTCCTGTTCCCCAAAGGGGGCATGAACCGAGAATATCCTTATGCCGGCCTCCTTGAACGTTTGGGCGGCCCGCTCTATGGTCTCCTCATCCTTCTCGATGAAGAATTTAGGACCCGATTCCACGGCGGTTACCCCTTGTCCGGAAAGATCCTGGGCGGTCTCCTCCGGTTTATCAAGACCCCAGATGCACACGGCGAATTCCATATCTAAATCCTCCTGACATAAACGTAATAGGCGCCTATAGATCTGCCTTCATCATCCGTGAGGGATGTCTGAAGGCAGGCGACACTCGTTTTTAAATTGAAGGTGAATTTAACGTCTTTTGCCCCTGGTTCAACCGGCTTTGTATCCTCCCGATCGCCTATTTTGACCCGAGCCGTTTTGAAATTGAAGGCTCTGCCGCTTGGAACGGCGTCGTTAAGGGGAACATCGGCCTCCTTAGGCCACTGCCTCCCCTCCTACCAGGAAGCCGAGTCATTCCCAGTAAGAGGCTGTAACGCCTTCGGATTCCTGCACGATGACCTTGCTTATCCTAACCCCTTCCAGATCGGATATCCTCGCCTTGAGCTGCTGGAATATCCATCTCGCCATGTTCTCCGAGGTGGGATTGATCCGATCGAAGGGAGGAGTTCCGTTTATAAATCTGTGGTCGAGCTTGTCCAGGACTTCGCCCAGAATTCCCTTCAGCTCACCGAAGTCGATCACCATCCCCGTCTCCGAGAGCTTTTCCGACTGCAGATGCACCTCGACATACCAGTTGTGCCCGTGTATTCGGGAGCATTTCCCCTCGTATCCCCTTAATCTATGTGCTGCGGAGAACTTACCCCTCACGGATACCTCAAACAATTTGGCTCCCCCTTTCAAATCACCAATCGGCTACCGATCCGTCCTCGTGGAACAGCATCGGGCTCTTCCAGCTATGCCCGATCTTCTCGGCGATGGCCTCCTCATCCAGCTCCACACCCAGTCCCGCCCCGCGGGGCAGATCGATGTATCCATCCCTCATCGTGAAGGGCTCTTTGAGATAACCCTCACCGAGGGTGGTGAACTCCTGGATCAGAAAGTTCGGTATGCAGGCATCGAGCTGTATGCATGCCGCCAGCGAGATCGGACCCAATGGGTTGTGAGGAGCCACACCGGCGTAATAGGTTTCGGCCATCGCCGCTATCACTCTGCACTCAAATATCCCTCCGGCATGACACAGGTCGGGTTGGAGTATCGAGGCAGCCCCCTTCTCCAAAACCTCCCTGAAACCCCATTTCGTGAACAGCCTCTCCCCCGTTGCGATCGGGATGGAGATCGATCGAGCTAATGTCGCTAACGCATCGACGTTCTCAGGCAGGCAGGGTTCCTCTATGAACATCAGATCGAACTCCTCGATCGCCCCTACGATCTTAAGGGCCATGGCGGGGCTGGTTTGGCCGTGAAAGTCCACGGCCAGATCCACGTCCTTGCCCACAGCATCCCTGACCGATCCGATCCTCTCAACCACCTTGTCTATTGTCGAGGGTCTATCGATGATCTCAAGCGGTGCGACGCCTAAACCCATCTTCAGGGCCGTGAAACCCTTTTCGACAAGCGCTTTTGCGTTCTCGGCGCATTCCAGCGGGGTAGCTCCGCCACAATGAGCGTAGAGTCTGATCTTCTCCCGACACGCCCCGCCCAGCAACTGATAGACCGGCACACCCAGATATTTACCCGTTATATCCCATAGCGCCTGTTCTATCCCGCTTATCGCGCTCATCAATATCGGTCCCCCTCGATAGAAGGAATGTCGATACATTGATTGCCAGTGATGCTGTATTCTCATCGGATCCTGTCCTATCAGGTGATGTTCCAGTTCCCTTACGGCCTGAGCGACCGTTTGAGCCTTACCTTCAAGGATGGGCTCTCCATAGCCGGTGATCCCTTCGTCCGTGTGAACCTTCAGGAAACACCATCTCGGCCTGACAAGGACAGCCTCCAGCTTTGTTATCTTCACATCAACGCCTCCATTGCTGCCGTCAGACCTGATCCGGGTTTGACGGGATATCCCATATCGTTCAGCCCGATCTCCAATCCCCCGACGGCGGTCAGCACGTCGAACTCATCCATCCAACCCAGATGCGCTATCCGGATGATCTTCCCCTTGAGTTTTTCCTGCCCGCCCGCATAGGTGATCCCGTATCTGTTCCGCATCATCTTGACGAACTTCACCCCGTCGATCCCATCGGGCACCCTGATCGATGTGACGGTGTTGGCGGGTCTTTCGGCGAACAGCTTCAATCCCAGGGCGGTTGCCGCCTCACGCATGGCTCTGGCGAGTCTGGCATGTCTGGCTATCACGTTCTCCACGCCCTCCTCCACGATCATTCGGAGGCTTTCCCGGAGGCCGACGATAAGGCTTATGGCGGGCGTAAACGGCGTTGACCCCTGCAATCCCTTATCCCTCGCTCTTTTGAGATCGAGGTAATATTTCGGGAGCTTGGAACTTTCGGCCATACGCCATGCCTTCTCGTCGAAGGAGACAAATGCCAAGCCCGGGGGGGTCATCAGACCCTTTTGTGAGCTTGAGACGACGACATTAATTCCCCACTCATCCATCTTCAGTTCATCCGCCCCCAGAGCGCTCACAGCGTCCACCACCAGTACCGTATCGGTTCTGGAGGTGATCTCAGCCAGCGACTTGATGTCGTGAAGCACCCCTGTTGAGGTTTCACACAGCGTAGCGAAGACCGCTTTGACATCGCTATGTTCCATCAGGGATCTTTCCACATCGGACGGATCGACGGCCTTCCCCCATTCGAGATCTATCGGAACGATCTGGACGTTGTAGGCCTGGCAGATCTCACCCCATCTTTCGCCGAACTTGCCACCTCGGATGACGATGGCCCTATCGCCGGGAGAGAGCAGATTGACGACGCTCGCCTCCAATCCTCCCGTGCCGGAGGAAGTCAGTATCATCACGTCGTTTTCGGTCTGAAACACAAGCTTCAGGTTCTCCGAGATCTCCTTGATCGTTTCGACCGCCTCATCCAGCCGGTGATGATCTATCGGATGTGCCATGGCGAGAAGCGAATCGGTTGGCACCGGCGTCGGCCCTGGCGTGAAAAGTCGATGTTTCCTCATCCTTCAGCCTCCCATGGATAGAATATATCCCAGTTTCAGGTTAACCCTGAAATCCCTTCCTGAAATCCCCGGTCGATGCGATTTGTTCCGGACGCTTTCCCCCCTTACGGATATCTCCCCCCAGAGCCCCCTCAAGGGCCTATATATGACCTGCAATTCAGCATCGATATCCCTTTCGACAACCCCTGACGGAAACCCTTTTACCCTCTCGCCCTTATATCTGTCCTCGATGGTGGCAGCGCCTTTTCGCCTGTGGCTCACCCTAATTCCGGCCCATAGATCCGGCGTGAGGAACTTGGACCATTCGATGGTGATCAGATCACCGTCCGGCCCCAGGGGATAGCCGATGGGGGAGCCATAGTGAATGTATTGACATTCAGTGATCCTATGGGTGTATGCCCATCGGCTCAGCCTGGTATACTCCACTATCAGATCGGTCCGACCTGCTAGATGCATCCCCAACGTTCCTCCCCATGCGTTAGGCCCCTCGCCCTTATACTGCAGGTCATCTATCAGAAGCTCACCGTATGCCATCACCCCGGGCGAAAGAACCCATGAGAAATCCGCGCTCACAAGCGTGTTATCGTCATAGTCAGAATTATACTGTGTCGCGTAATAGGGGATCAAGGGATTGAGGTATCCAGGATCGATCGATCTGAGATCACCGCCATAGAGAACGACCTCCGTAAGTCCGATTTCCAATCCGTCCCACACGATCCAGTCTAATCTATGACCTGAGAGGAACCTACGGGCGAGGTATCTGCCATGCTGGTCATTCCACATCTTATCGAGCACGGCGGAGAAAGCATAGGCGGAAAGCCTTCCGCCGTAGATAGAGATCATGAACATATCAAACGGCGGAGAGCTATCCGATATACAGAGGGCGCCGAACCTGGCCGGACTCCAGTATATCCCGTGTCTGCCTACACTGAGTATAAACCGTTTGAGGTAAATCTTGGCGTATGCCTCGTTGAAATCCGCCGTATAATCCCATTTCCATCCTCTCATCCTGGATGAGGCCGTCTTACCCAGCTTCGGATACCTCTCGTCCCTCGAGACGATCAATCTGTCGTGAAGGATAAAGGCATTATCGACTCTCCTCAGGGTAATTCCCCCTTCCCCCTCGGCCCACCTATCGTCCCCGGACAGGATCAGATCCATTCCTGTCCTCCGGCTCAACGGAGAAAACCTCTCAGACAACTCGGATCTGGTGATTCCCTTTGAGAGGGCGAGTTCACATATATCGATCGGCCTGGTGTTGATATGGATATCCCTTAGCATCCCAAGGGCGGCGAGGTGATCTATAACTTTAGCGTCGAGCGGATCGAGGGAGAATTCCACGCCTCTCGGGGTGGAAAAGGAAAGCGAAGCGAAGGAAAACAAGAACATCAGGGCAAACAGAACGGGGGCGGGTTTAAACCCATCCCCCGAGAGATTTCGAATCACTACTCCTCAACCTCTATGGCGTCGGCTGGGCAGTCCTCGGCGGCCTGCTGAACGCACTCCTTCGCCTCGTCAGGAACCTCTTCGACCTTGACCTTGGCGACGCCCTCGTCCTCATCCAGTTCGAAGACGTCGGGACAGGTTTCAGAGCACAGCCCACAACCTATACACAGATCGGCGTCGATCTTGACCTTCATGATTAACCTCCTACTCGATTTTTGATAGAGGAAAACCCCAGGGAAAATTTAACCTATAAGAAGGCGATATGTCAAGCCGTCGCGTGAATCTGATCTGCCCCCAGTTTTATCCCCCCCTTTCAATAGCTCAGAGGAGATAAAGAGAAATAAGGCTCCAAACGAAACTCCTTCCAAG
>JAGGXZ010000010.1 GCA_021162805.1 Candidatus Poribacteria bacterium | reverse complement strand
GTGTTTCTGTCGAGGTTAATCCTCCATGAACCCCTATCTTTAAACAAATTGATGGGGAGTCTGATCATATGTTTGGGAATATGGGTTTTATCAAGAGGTGGCTGAAGGAGATAACGATCTTTGTTGGCGCGTTGGGAGCGGCGTTCTCTCGGCCCGAGGGGATCTGATTCTCTTCATAGACGCCGATCTTTCGACACCTATCTCCCAGCTTGACAGGATCATAGAGGTGCTCCGTCGGGAATACGATGTGGCCGTGGGCTCAAGATCAGGGGGGGAGGGTTAAATACCGAACCTTCAAGAGATTCGTGCTCCATTACCTCTTCTCCCTTCTCACAAGATCGCTTTTCGGCTGGAGGATAAGGGACACACAGTGTGGGTATAAGGGGTTCAGGAGGAATGTGGTAAAGAGGCTGTTCTCAGACCTCAAGGTCAACGGCTTCTGTTTCGACGTTCAGATCGTGAAGATGGCTCTAAGGATGGGGTGCAAAATAGCGGAGGTTCCCATAAGATGGCGGGAGAAAGAGGGGTCTTCGATGAAGTCGATGAGGGATGGAATGAGAATACTGATCGATCTTCTGAGGATAAGGCTGGATGATGATTGACGGCGGAAGTTATTATTCCCCGCTGAGCCGCTTTATCTCCCATGCCACCCTCTTCCAGCTTCCGTCAGGACGCAGCAGGGCGTGGGGTGACTTGCTCTCAGGATGGTCGTAGCTCCATATCAAAACCCCCATATACCCCTTCTCCCTCGCCTCCCTCAGAAACCTTCCGACAAGCTCGGCCTGCCTCTCCTCATCCTTCGTCTCCTCCCTCACGTTATACTCGCCTATCAGACAGGGTTTATCCAGCTTGAGCGATTTAACAGGCGGGAGATAGGTGGAGTCGGTGTAGATGTGAAAGTCGTAGAAATCCAACCCCAACCCTTTGTATTTACCTTTTGCGACGTTCTCCCATCCGTGCCATCCTGAACCGACCGACACCTTAGCTCTGGGGGCGACCCTGTGTATCGCATCGGCACACTCTCCCAGGAACTCCCTCATCGTGTTCCAGTCCGTTCCCCTCAAACTCCAATTGCCGCTTGGGCCTTTAACGTCCGATTCGGGCTCGTTCATCAGATCGAAGGCGAAGAGATAGGGGTGATCGCCATATCGCCTCGCTATCGGGATGAGGACGTTCTGGATGTAGACCCTTCTGGCTTTCTCATCGACGACCATGTTGAAATGATCCGTGTTCAGAAGGCCCGATAACAGGCACCAGTAGATCCTGATCCCGTATTTTGGACAGATCCTGTCCATCACGTAATCCATATGTTCGAACAGTTCAGGATATACTCCTGTGGGATATCCGTCCTCATCGAAGATAACCCCTCCCCTCATATCCGCAAGGAGCCACCATCTCACCACCTTTACTCCCATTCTGTGCATGTCCGCAAAGTACCTATCGACCTTCGCCTCATCAAAACCGCATCCCCATTCGGGCTTATAGGCTACATCCCACCCCATCCTCCCGTCAAGCCATGGCAGATTACAGCCCAGGGTGAAGGTATCCCGGACTTCACCTCCAAAGGCCAGCGACGATATGAATATGAAGATGAGAAACCGTGAAAGCTCCACTGTGATCACATTAACATTCGCTGCTGGCAGTTCGATATCTGCTGTCCAGCCTCTATTTTAGAGAATTCCGGACGACAAACGACCGATCGACACTCGGGGAGAATGTAGGCGATAGCGGCTTTTTTATCCTGAACCTAGAAGCCCTAAAGCATCATAAAACCTTCGAAAATCGAATTGATCGTTGAGCAGTTTCCCGAAGAGATTTATCTTTCTCTCCTGGCAGAACCGGCTTCTTCCAAAGACCTGGTCTATCAACTGCGCGGCCGTGAAGGTGTCATGACGAACCAGGATTATCGGTACCCCGAGCTCCTCGGCTCGGGAGAGGATTATCGGGCTTGGATAGATGTTCCCTGTCAGGATCAGGCATTTAGTTGGGGTTTCAAGGGCAGCTAGCTGTATCTCGGGCCTATCTCCTCCTGTGATGACGGCCTTGTTCGCCCTTCGCCGGAAGTAGTATAAGGCGGCCTCTATCGTCATGGCACCTACCGTTATGTATTCCACCAGCTCATCGCATTCCTCCTCACAGCACAGGACCTCACCATCCAGGGCTTCAACCAGTTCCCCCACGCTAACGGATTGAAGGATCCGCTCGCGAGGCAATACCCCTAATACGGCTATCCCCCGTTTCTCCAGATATGGACGAACCACCTCCTCGACGAACTGCATTCTAGGCTTCGGCACCATATTTAGAACCACTCCTAACAGCGTATCCCCGAGCATATCCTTAGCGGCAAGCGACTCGTCCACGGCCGCCATGTCGGATTCATATCTGATCACCATCAGCTCCTTAGCGCCGAAGAGATCGGCCACATATGATTTATAAAGCCCAATTATGTAACCCTCACACATGGATCCTTCGCCCTCAAGGAGCAGGATATCCTTGTCCCCGGCGTATTTTCTGAAGGCCTCCTTCAGTTGCCCTTCAAAATCCAGCTTAACCGTCTCACGCAGAATCGCCTCGACCGTCTGCGGGGTCAGGGTGATCGGAACCAGATCGCTCAACGGATGAGGCAGATCGAAGAATTTTTTGATAAACAGTGCATCGTCGTCGATCACTTCCCCCTCTTCGATCTGTGCCATGGCGCTGACCGGCTTCATGTAGCAGAACGAAAAGCCCTCCTCATCGAATTTCTTAGCCAAGCCGACACACAATATGCTTTTCCCGGAGGAAAGCTGATTTGAAGTGACATATAGGGCTACCATGTTTTATTCTCCCGAAGATTTTCTCCCCTTGAGAGCGGCGATTATTCTCCTGCCAATTATCGCTGAGTGTAGCAGAGATTTCTAAAATTAGCGTCCACAGTTGACCGTTCGCGGTCCACCGCTATCTCGCTGCGGACCGCTGATGATGGACAATCAGCCATAGATAGATACTGCACCCAAGGGGAAATAAGAGCGAAAACATTATAGTCATCTGGATGAAAGCACCATTCTCACATCTACGGCTATAGTTCCCTTTCCCACCTCCATCACCATGAGCGGGTTGATGTCCAGCTCGACGATCTCTGGGAAATCCATGGAGAGCTGGGCTACGCGGAGGATGACGTCTACCACTGAATCTATGTCGGACGGCGGCTCGCCTCTGAATCCCCTCAACAGCCCTATCGATTTTATCTCGTTGACCATCTCAGTCGCCTCTCGTCGTGAGAGGGGGATTATACGGAAACTCACATCCCGAAGGGCCTCCACGTATATCCCACCCAGTCCGAACATGAGAAGCGGCCCGAATTGAGGGTCGTGACTTATCCCGACGATCACCTCCCTGCCGCCTCGCACCATCTGCTGGATCTGACATCCCCATATGGTGGCGTCCGGCATATACCGAGTGGCACGGTAGATGAAAAGGTCGAAGGCATCCCTGACATCCTCCGGAGTCTGTATGTTCAGTTTAACTCCACCCACATCGGTCTTATGAAGGATATTCGGGGAGGCTATCTTCATAACGACCGGATAGCCGATCTCATCCGCTATCCGCACGGCCTCCTCCGGTGTTCGAGCCAGCCCCGTCTTTGGAACCGAGATACCACATGCCTGGATGATCTCCCTCGCCTCCGTGTCGCCCAGCGTCAGCCTTCCCTCAGATCTGGCGGTTGTGATCACCCGTTTGATCCTATCGCGGTCGAACTCGTATCGTTCCACCTTAAGCGGAGGGGTTTCAAGCCAGTTTTTGTATTCATACATCGCCCTGAAGACCCCCGCAGCTCTCTCCGGAACCTCGTAGTTCGGGATGCTGTATTCTCTGAGTATCTGAACCCCCTTTTCGGTGGTGGCTTTGCCCATGAAGCATCCCAAAACCGGTTTATCATATCTGGAGGCGATCTCTCCAACTACCTTGGCGGTCTCTTCTATCTGCGTCACAACCTGAGGGGTAAGTATAACCACAGCTCCGCCGACGTTAGGATCGTTCAACACGGTTTCCAGGGCGACAGCATACCGATCGGCAAGGGCGTCGCCTATCACATCGACGGGGTTTAAAACGTTAGCGGCCGGGGGGAGATGAGCCCTCAGACGCTCTATTGTCTCACGTGAAAACCGGGCTATAGGCACGCCGAATCGCTCGCAGGCGTCCGTCATCATTATCCCGGGCCCGCCGGCGTTCGTCACGATGGCGATTCCGCCGCCTTTGATCATCGGCTGCATGGCAAATCCGAGGGCGTAATCAAAAAGCTCTCGAATGGAGAAAACCCTGATGATGCCCGCCTGCCTGAAGGCGGCCTCATATGCCTTCTCAGAACCGGCTAAGGTTCCCGTGTGGGATGAAACAGCCCTGGCGCCTGCCTCTGTTGTCCCGGATTTTATGGCGATGATGGGTTTGGTCTTGGTTACCCTACGGGCCACCTCCAAAAAACGCACCCCGTCAACTATCCCCTCAAGATAGGCGGTGATGACCTTGCTGTGAGGGTCTTTCTCCCAGGCTTCAAGCAGATCGATCTCATTGAAATCGGCCTTATTCCCCAGACTGACAAACCTGGAAAACCCGATCCCTTCCGCAAGGGACGTGTCCAGGACGGCGGTACAGAGGGCACCGGATTGAGACATAAAGGCGATCGAGCCCGAATGAGGCATTCCGGCCGAAAAGGAGGCGTTGATAGGCGTGATGGTATCTATCAATCCCAGCACATTCGGCCCCATCATCCTCATACCGTATTGACGAACGATCCTCACCAGCTCCTGTTCCAGTTTTGCGCCTTCGCCCCCTGCCTCCTTAAAGCCGGCCGATATGACGATGACGCCTTTGACCCCCTTCCTTCCGCATTCCTCCACGGCCTTCAAAACATGTCGGGCCGGTATAACCACCACGGCCAGATCTATATCATCAGGGATGTCCAAAACGGAAGGATAACATTTCAAATTAAGTATCTCATCGGCTTTAGGGTTTATGGGATAAACCCTGCCTTTGAACCCCGATTGGATTATGTTGAGTAAAACGCCGTATCCCAGCTTTTGCTTGTTCCTCGAAGCACCTATAACGGCCACCGACTTTGGAGAGAAGAAAAATTCAAACATCCTCACACACCTGAATAAGCTAGTTTGAAGGTCCTTCTTAATTTAGCCTTCAGCCTAAGAAGATGTCATTCATGGCCATCTGTAGTCATTGCGCCGTCACCGATGACGACAAAACCTGATGACCCAATGACCACGAGCAATTTATATTATAACCTTCACCGCCGAGTTTTTCAATGGACAGTAGTAGGGGCGAGGTATTCAAAGAAGAATGCCTCGCCCCTACGGTTTGATCTGCTTTTCTTGTCTTGACAGGCCGGCTCCGATGTTATAGCATTCTGGCACTTCCTAAGCCCGAGGAGGTTATATCGTGGCAAAGACAAACGACGGGGGAAGGCTCTTGATCGGCTGGGCGTCGCGTGACGTCACACCGAACCGGCCGGTGATGCTGCGCGGTCAGTTTTATATGCGGATATCCCAGTTTGTCCGAGATCCGTTGACGGTCACGGCGTTGGCGATCGAGTCCAACGGCGAGCAGTGCGTGATGGCCTCTGTAGATCACGTGACGGTTCCCGAACCGCTGATCAAAGGTGTGCGTAGGAGGCTTGCAGAGCTGGCGCCCGATCTCGATCCGAAAAAGGTCTTCATAAGCGCTACCCATACGCATACAGCACCTCACATGCTCGATCCCGACTCGAAGGAGATCTTCATCGGCTGGGAGGACCCAGGACCACAGGTGATGTCACCCCAGGAGTACGGAGAAATTCTCATAGATCGTTCCGCGGAATGTATCGCCGAGGCCTGGAATTCTCGAAAGCCAGGCGCGATCGCCTTCGGGATGGGCTATGCCGTCATAGGCAGAAATAGACGCCAGGTTAAAAAGGACGGCTCCGCGTTGATGTACGGCGACACGTCAACGCCTGAGTTCTCACACATCGAAGGATATGAAGATCATTCCATTCAGTTGCTCTTCACCTACGATGGAACGCTGCGCCTAACCGGCATGATCGTGAACGTCCCCTGTCCGGCCCAAGTAACCGAGGGACATCGCTTTGTCTCCGCTGATTACTGGCACGAGGCTCGGTGTGAAATCCGGAAGAGACACGGTGATCGCCTTTTCATTCTGCCTCAGTGTAGCGCTGCCGGCGATCAGTCGCCACACGTGATGTTCGATAAGGAGGCGGAGAAACGGATGTTGAAGCTCAAAGGGTATATCGATCGCGCCGATGGAGATGTTAGGCTCGCGGAGCGTATGGAGATCGGCAACAGGATAGCGAACGCGGTGGATGGGGTGCTTGCCGTCGCAGGCGGTGATATCCCCGACGAAATTCCCCTGCGTCACTCCGCTCGAACGATTCAACTGCCACGCAGAAGGATCACGAAAGCGGATGTCGAAGAAGCACAAAGGCAGATCCAGTTCTATGCGAAACGGCTTCAGGAGCTATCTGATCGGCCTGTGACGGACCACGAGCGCTCCACGTGTTATGGCAGGCGAAGTTGGTATGAGCGGGTGATCGAGCGGTATGAACTGCAGGAGAGGGAGCCTTATTACCCTATGGAGCTGCACGTTATCAGGATCGGCGATCTCGCTTTTGCGACGAACAGCTTCGAGCTCTATCTCGACTACGGCATCCGGATCAAAGCCCGAAGCAAGGCCGTTCAAACCTTCGTCGTCCAGCTCGCTGGCCCCGGATCCTATCTTCCGACGGCTCGCTCGGTAGCCGGTAGAAGCTACGGATCCGAACCGGCTAGTAATATCGTCGGCCCTGAAGGTGGAGATGTACTTATCGAGGAGACGCTGAAAGACATAGAGAGCTTATTTTGAACAGCAGGGAAACCAAGCTATGCAGCAAAGCGGTTGAGGTTCTGATCTAGTCTCCAAATCGCGCCGCAGGGGAAGGTAAGACACGCTTTATCTCCCCGATTCGGTATCCGAAACCGGGCCCCCGGACCGTGGATATATCGACCATGCCTTCCCTTCGGCTGTACGCGCCCGGATGAACCTCTGCCTCCGGCATGGAGGCTTCAGGATAGAACTGCATGCTGTTCGTCTCCACCCCCATGATCGTCCCGGCATGTGCCGCCAGCATAAGATGGGGTATCTGGGCCAGCATCGGGTTGGTCAGATCCTGCACCATCAGGGTCATACCGTGTGCCTTGGCCCAGCACAGGCTCAGCAGAGCGCCGGTCTGCGTCTTGCAGGTTTTGAGGGCCACGCCCGTCCATCCCAACTTACGTCCGAGCCTGATCAAATGCCAATCATGGGCGCTTTCGTCCATGAAAAGCGGTTTCCTTGCCGAGACGCTGTGAACGTCGATCTGGTTCCTCTCCAGATCATACGGGAACGGCTGCTCCACGTAGAGGATCATCCCGTAGATGCGTGGATGTTCGAGCATAAGCCTGTCCAGGATCTCGTTGACGTACGACGGATCGGTGACGGTGCAGTTAAAATCCGCCGTCAGCCAGTATACGTCGTGCCGGAGTGCGATCTGTCCCACCTTAACGAGCCTTTCGTAATCCCATCTCTCGTCGTTGCCCCTCAGCTTCACCTTCAGACATTTCAGGCCGTCTCGTTTTATCCAGTCGGCCAGAAGCACGGGATATCCGTCATCGGGCTCGGTGCCGTCCAGCTCGGTCTCATCTAGGGGATCTTTGCCGCCGACCAGATGCCAGGCCATCATGCGATTCGGCCGGGGGAAGACGAGGAAATCCTCAACGTGTTTCCCCCTGAACGAGATATCTGCCCCCTCGGCCGGTTCGATGAAATGCGATAGATCGGCGCTCATGAACTCCGGGTTGTACGTTTCGTATATGGGAATCCGATGTAGGTTTCCATAGGCGTCGTGTAGGGCTATATCGAAGAGGGAACAGCAGACAAGGGCGGCAAGCCAGGGCATCGGTTCGGAGCCTTCCCTCCGTCCGTTGAATTCATCGAGGAGTTGGGGCAACTTATCCCTCTGGAAGGCATGGCCTACCTCTATCGGATGGCCCCATTCATCGAACAGGGACCACTCTTCTCCCAGTATCAGACAGAAATCCTTCAGCGCCTCGTGTCGTTCCTCATAGCTTAGAGAGCTGGGCCACACCCATTGGACGCTCAGCGGCGTCTCGCCCCATCCCTCAGCCCTTCGTCCTCTCCTATCCTCAACGATCATGCGTGCTCGGGCGCATGTGACATGTGTCAGGGTTTCGGGACCGAATTTCAGCGGGACGCGCGTCCGCACGGGGAGGAAATAAAGGGTCACACGCTTAGGTCGAACGTCGGTTTCCTTCGCCATGGTAAACCCCCGAAAATCAGCTTATGTCCTATCGATGAATATTATCTCATACCACAGCGGACCTTTTCAATTTCCCCTTCCCAATCCACATCTATGACCTCCCAAAACTCTCGCGAAGTTCTGAGCCTCAAGCCCTATTCTTGACAATCACCACCTGCTGGTTTAAAATAGTGGGCGATGAGAATATCCGATGGAGAGGTCATGTCATGCCGCAAAAGGTAAGGGTTGCGATGCTGAGCTTCGCCCACGTGCATGCCGAGGGATATGCGCGTCAGGTGAAGGAAAATCCCGAGGCCGAGATAGTCGCCATCTGGGATGAGGAGGAGTACGGCGGCAGACAGGCCGCCGAGAGACATAAAGTCCCCTTCTATGAGGACCTGGATGAGGTGCTCGCCAGGGATGACGTGGACGGCGTGGTCATCAACGCCCCTACTTCGATGCACAAGGATATCATGATCGCCGCCGCTAAGGCGGGGAAACACATCTTCACCGAGAAGGCCCTGGCTCTGACCGTGGAGGAGTGCGATCGGATAATAGAAGCGGTGGAAAATGCCGGGATCAAGTTCATGATCTCGCTCCCCTCCAGATGCAGCCCCGATATACTCCTGGCTAAAAAGGTCGTCGAGGAGGGGATAATAGGCGAAATAACCATGGGACGTGGACGTATCGCTCACTCCGCCGCTTTGGACGGATGGTTTCCGCCCGGAAACTGGTTCGGCGATCCCAAAAGGGCCGGCGGCGGAGCGCTTTTCGATCTGGGATGTCATCGCGTTGACGTCATACGATGGCTTATGGGCAAGCCTAAAAGCGTCCTTGCGAAGATAAACAACTTCACCCACAGATACGATATAGATGACAACTCCGTCACGCTGGTTGAGTTCGAGAACAACGCCATCGGGATCATAGACGTCACCTGGATCCACCGTTCAGGGCCGAACATGCTGGAGCTGTACGGCACCGAAGGATCGCTCATCATCGGCCATCCCAAAGGGATAGTGCTGACGAGCACCAGATTCTCATCTGAGGAGGCGCAGAGATATATCCGTGAAAACAGACCCCAATCCCTGCCAAGCCCGATGCAGCAGTGGATCAGCGCCATACTGCACGGGACGCCGATGACCATAACCATACAGGACGGCAGAAACCTGACGGAACTCCTACAGGCGGCATATATCTCAGCAGCGGAGGGTAGGGAGGTGAGGTTGCCGCTTTGACGAATCGGAGGCCTTTGCCCAAGGTGGATTTCGAATCGGGCGAGGGGGAACCCTCGCCGATCCGCAGATTTCACCTTCTCCCTCTGATTATAGGGGTTTTGGGGTTCGCCGCCCTTTACAGCGTCGTGGTGTATGGTTTCTCGAACAAGTTCTGGGAACCGCCCCTTTACGCCGTTCTGATACCGGAGATCCTCATCTATATGGGTCTAGCGGGAAGTTTCTTCCTCCTGATATGGGACATAGTCCGAAGGGATGATCTCGGAATAGGGATCATCACCTTCGGCATCATATTTTATCTCAGTCTGATCTTCATCCTCCCCTATATCGCCATCTGGAGCGGCCCTGACAGACGGGACTCACTCGCTGAGATCGTTGCCGTTCTGCGACAGCCTCTTACGGAACATAGACTTCGAGGTGAACTGACGAACGTCAAAGCGAGCGATCATTTCGTCTTCTTTACGGATTCGCCCACCAGAATAACCGTCGAGCGTATGAGACGGTTGGAGGAGATCTTCTCTAGAGTCTCCAAATTGTTGGGGACCCCGTCCCCTCCTGATAGGATCAAGATATACCTCCCTGCCAGGGATGTCAGGTTCGGCGTTAACAGGGGAAGCATATACGCGGCGAGCTATGATGAGATAGGTAGGTATCTCGTCCATATGGCGCTTTATCTCGGGCCGGGATACACCCCCGTTCAGATACTGTATGAGGGGATAGGTAGGGCGCTGGACGGCAGGAAGGTCGATCGAATCCATAAGGAGGCAAGGGATATACTCAGGACAGGCCTTGCGCCGCCTCTCTCCCATCTGATTCCGTATCGCAGATGGCATCACGCCTCGACCGAGGAGCTCGAACGGGCCAAAAGGCTATCCGGATCTTTCGTCAGATATCTGATAGATCAGTATGACATCGGCTCTTTCAAATCCCTCTTCGGCAGAGCTACCGAATCGACCGTGAAGAAGAGGTTCAAGAGGATTTACGGGGCGGATTTCCGATCTTATGAGAAGAGATGGCTCACCTTTATCGCCACGGAGTACTGCGATGTGCCCCCTGATCGGGCGACCGATCAACCTTGGCTCAAACTCCAACTCCTCAAAATCGATGCATACGAGAATAGAAAAGGCGTTCAACCTCAAATCTATCTCGATCTTGGCATGCCGCCGGAGGAAAAGTGGGCCACGCTGAGTCCGCTTTCCGGTAAGGAAGCGGATGAGGTGGAGAGAGAATTCGCAGAACCATCGAACATAGAGGAATTTCACGGCAGATTCGGTCGGTTGCGCGAGACCAGATGGCGCAAACACAGGGACAGATATGAAGACGGATTTATAACCTTCAGGATGAAAAAGGGACGTTCCGGCTACGCCTTCGTCTTCGCCGTCAGCCGGGATGAGAGAGAGGGTTTGTTGAGGTTCGGCTGCATGGGAAGGGCGAAGGTCTATCTGAACGGAAATCCCATCCTCAACACTGCCGGCAAATCGGCGTTGCTCGATAGCGATTCCGTTCCGATCAAACTCCGTCTCGGCGAAAATCCCATCCTGATTAGGATCTCAGGTGAAGGGGAAGCCTCTTTCATCCTGCGCATCACGGCCATGGATGGGGGGAAACTTGACGGTTTGGAGTTCAAATCGCCAATTGGAGATTGATCTAGTTCGCTCTTATTTCCCTTGAGTAGGGGCGAAAGATTTTTCGCCCGTACTATCTATGGCTAATTGTCCGCCGTCCACAGCTCAACCGTCATTTGTAGTCATTAAGTCATTCGGCTTCGCCGTCATTAATGACTACAAATGACGATAAATGACGACAAATGACAATAAATGACCTATAAGCGGCGGACAGCCGAGAGGCGGACGGTAGCTTTAAAGATCTCTGCTACACTTAGCGATAATATGAGCGAACGCAATTACGCAACCAACGTTAAAACGTTTACACCTAGTGATAAGATGTGTGTAGGGTTTTACCAGCTCTTGAAAGCGTAGGTGGGTCTTCCTGTAGCAAGGCCGATTATCCCCCATATGCTGCCCATAAAGAACTCTCCCAGAACGAAGCCCATGAACAGCGGGAAAGCCCTTCGATATGCTTTAATGCCTCCATATCTGAGTATGGTTCGCTTGGCAAGCCAGCTTATAAAAAACGGGAACCAGAGTTTCTCAAAATGGTAATATCCCGCCACCGGGTAACCCAGCGGATGCAGCGGCCACCATAGAAACCGGAGCCTCATAACCGTATTGAAGAGCACCACCATAAATCCGATGCCCGCTGAGACCAGGAAACCCCTGTCCGGACCAGAGGGCCTTGTCACCCATCTCTCTATGCTGTTGTAGGCCACCAGTCCTCTCCATGCCTTCAGCGCCCCCAGCTTGTAGTTGAGCTGAAGGAAGATCCAAAAGGTGAGAGAGATCGTTATGAAGGAGACGAAGAGCATGGCTTTCCACAATCTCCTAGCATTCATGCTGGCCCTGTCGGCCAGCTTGAAGCTCTCCAGTTGAAAGGGCATCGGCACGTTCCTGAGCTCCTTCGTCATCGTCCACAGCGGTGCGGCGACGGTCAGGGTCTGAGGTGAAATGTGTCGGCTTCCCACTGCCGCCACGGTCAGTTGAACCGGACCTGAATAGTGTATCCCCTGAAGGGGCGGACCCAATTCGGCGCGCATCCTCGTAAACGCGAAGACTATGGCTAGGTACAGGATCAGAAAGCTCAGGGCGAACCAGGCCTCCATCCCGGCCTGATAGAGCAGCATCGTTAAAAAGGCCACCCCCAGGATCGCCCCCAGAACCGCCGTTCTGTAGCTCATCGGCTCATTCGAATCGTCCAGCTCAGGCTCAAGACCCAAAATCCTTTTCACTATCCGCCATAGCCATTTCCTCCCCATCCACAGCGCTACGACGGATATCCCCAGATATCCCCCTAGTATCTGTTGATCGGGGAAGGGATATCCAGGAGCATTGACCCCTATCGCGCTTCCTACAACCCTCTCGGCCTTCCATATCAGGAAGAAAAGCCAGCATGAAAAGAGAAGATCCAAGGGGATCGGGAAAGCCAATCCGATCGCATAGGGATTGACCTGGATGAGAAAACTTCCCATGCTATTCCAGGGCTTATCGACGAAGTGCGTCCCGAGGTTGTATCTGATCGGCACCGCCGGGAAAACGGGATATAGGAAGTTCAATCCGTTCATGATATCTACCCCGGCGGCCACGCCAAACCCCAACCACATCAGCCTGTTTCCCCAGAATCCCTTGCTATCCCGTCGGCTCATCTCGAAAGGCAGCTGAACTAATGGATAGGTTAGCTTTTCATGTTCTATCCACTGTTTTCTGACGATGACGTTCAGGCAGATCATGATGAAAACCATAGCCGTCAGGAAGATGGTCCACCAGATCATCGGCTTCAGCCATCCCAGCATATGCTGGGCGGTGTAGAAGGTCGATTCGCCCTCATAAAACCCCCGCAATACCTTCTCGTCGTTCACCGTGGTCCACTCCGGCAGGTACCTCCAAAACAGAGTGCTCCACTCATTTTCAGGCGTGGCGAACCACCGTGCTACCCCCAAGGTGCAGAAGATGCTGTGTGTGTAATCATGGCTGGTGACCGTGATGGAGTTTATAAGCAGCACGTATATCGTGAGCAGTTCTCCCTGAGATAGGCCTCTTCTGGGGAGGATGGCCTTAAGGGCTAGGTTCAGGAGGGATACCAGAAACAGGCAGAAGATGGCGTTGTAGAATATGCCCATCGTAGTGGGATACTGTGCCCCCCAGACGGTCTCCCACTGCATGACAAGGTAGATGTTAAGGGGGACGAAAGCAAGGCCTATCAGGATGGCACGTATCGTGACGCCGTTTCTACCCTCAGGTTTCCCTAGCATCTCGCGTGAGCCCTACGTCCCGCCGAAATAGTGTTCCTCAGCTTTCATGGAATGATCCGCTAGAGGGATTCCTTCTCCATGGAGGATTTGGGGCACGGCAACGCCGTACCCCTTTCGTTATGAACCTCACATCCCTTTGATCTTCGCCCATGTGGTGGTCAGTTTACCTTTAGCCGAGACGGCGATTTTGCCTCCCGTCTTCTGATATTCCACGTCCGCATCGGTTGGCGTCCGAACGTTGGCCGAGTTCGGATCGATGGCACCTTCGTTGCTGGTGATGAAAAGGCAGTCGAGCATCGTGGCATCCTCACGGGTCCAGATCTTGATCAGTACCTCCCCCTGGGGGATCTTCCACTTCCTGTCGAAGGTTCCTCCGTCCAGCCACTGATTTATCCTGTCCCAGTGCCACATATTGCCCTGTTGAACGGCCCATCTGTAATGGGTGTCCCCGGACTGCTGCGGATTTTGATCCTCAGGATCGGGCGGGACAACTGTCACCCAGAAGGAATCGCTGTTTCCGTCCCACGCTATCACCCTCCCCCAGATGGCATATGTATCGTCCTTGGGGATATTCACTATGAACTCTGCAAATCCCTGACCGCCGCCACCGGTGGCAGGAGCTCCTGGCATCCATATGAACTTCCCCCTTGAGGGCTCATCCGGGAGGGGTCCCCCTTTCTTTTTGGCGTCCTCCGGCACGCCTACCACCATAGGGGGTTGGATCGTGTTCGCCAGCTCGGCCTCCAACGCTATCTCCACTTCCTTTGCATGGGCGAACGAGAGAAAACCCATGCAAATGGATATCACCAGTCCCGCCGCTAACGTTCTCCCGATCAAGGTATCTCCCCCTTTAGCTTTAGTTGAGGGTCAAAGGACGAGAGTCGAGAGGCCGACTCCCGTCCTTTAGCTCCCCCTTATAGGTTTCATCGGACCGATTTAACTTTGGCCCAGGTGGTTGAGAGCTTCCCTGCGGGTTCCACAGCCGTCGCCAGCTCTGAGGGCAGCTTCGGCTGAACTTCAGCCTCATCGTCCGAGAGGTTGTCGGTGATATAGAGGCAGTCGAGCATCGTGGCGTCCTCACGGGTCCAGATCTTGATGAGCGTCTTACCGGCCGGTATATCCCATTTCCTCTCGAAGGTTCCTCCATCCAGCCACTGGTTGATCTTGTCCCAGTGCCACTCGTTCCCCTGTTGGACAGCCCATCTGTAGTGGGTGTCCCCTGTATCCTGAGGGTTCTGATCTGCGGGGTCGGGTGGGACGACGGTCACCCAGAAGGAGTCGCTGTTTCCGTCCCACGCTATCACCCTCCCCCAGATGGCGTAGGTTCCGGCTTTGGGTATGTTGATATAGAACTCGGCAAATCCCTTACCGCCGCCGCCGGTTCCAGGGGGTCCGGGAACCCAGACGAACTTTCCCCCTGATGGTTCATCCGGTTTCGGTCCCCCCTGTGCGGCGGCATCGTCCGGAGTGGCGACGACCATCGGAGCTTCGATGGTGTCGGCGTTCTCGGCCTCAACTCCGATCTCCACGGCCATGGCGAGGAGCGTAAGCCCGAACGCCAATCCGAAGGCCGCGGACAAAGTTAACATAATCTTGAACATGCTGATTTTACCTCCTCGATCTTCGCTTTTTTAGAGCCTCCCCCTTTATCCATCCCCACGTGATCCTAAAATCGACGAGCGGATTAACCCCTACGGCGCTGTGTCCCGGCTGCCAGGCCGGTTCAACATACCAGCCTTCGCCTCGCGTGATCCTCCGCACCTTGCCTGTCCTCAGATCCATAACGCAGATCTCCCAGTTTCCCCTTTCACCCTCGGATTGATAAATGATGTGGTTTCCGTCAGGTGACCATCTTGAAACGGCATCATCCACGTCATTATCGGTAAGCTTTCGCAACAGTCTCCCTTCCTCATCCATCAGGTAAATCTCCATATCACCTTCCCTCATAGAGGTAAAGGAGATCGCCGCGCCATCGGGAGACCAAGCAGGATAGGAATCCAAGCCAGGTGAATTCGTCAGCCTTTTCGCCCTTCCCTCCCTCAGATCCATCAGATAGATCTCCCAATCACCGCTCATGTTCGAGGCGAAAGCGATCCTCTCACCATCGGGAGACCATGCCGGCAGGATCTCATCCGCAGGGCTATCCGTCAGCCGCTTCAACTTTTCACCTCGATCATCCATAAGCCAGATGTCGAAGTTGCACGATCGATCGGAACTGAAGGCTATCCACCTACCGTCAGGAGACCACGCGGGAGCCTTGTCCTCAGCCTCGTTGCGAGTCAATCTTCTGAGCTTCTCACCATCGCCGTTCATGACGTAGATCTCGGC
>JAGGXZ010000009.1 GCA_021162805.1 Candidatus Poribacteria bacterium | reverse complement strand
CTCCTCTGATATGAGGTGGTGGGGAGCTGATGCTCCCCTCAATTTTAGCTGATTCCTTCCCTCTGTTTCCACCTTAATCCTCTGTCCAAAAATTGGGGGGAACTTCACAACATGTCAAGGAGACTTCTGATCTTACTCAAATCTTTATCACTGACATGAGTATAGATTTCCGTCGTTTTTGAATGCTTATGTCCCAATAGTTCTTGGATGTATCTTAGATCAACTCCACTTTCAAGCAGATGAGTAGCAAATGAGTGACGCAGAGAGTAAGCTGTAGTTAAGGAGATTTGACCAAACACTCCCCCTCCGATCCCAGCCCTATTCTACCAAATCTACCTCTCTCTTTCAAGTTCATCTCTCCCCTCCAGCTTTGCTCGAACTCCAAATCCCGGCGCGCATGTAAATCACTTCACTTAAGCTCGATGACGGCGTCTATCAAACCTGAATTCCGAACATCTGACAGTACGCACGGAGCTGACGTTCGTGATCTCCGTAGAAGAATACCTGATGGAAACCCTTCACGTCAACGGCCTCGGAAACTCCATCCACCTCCACCATCACCGACGTGACACATCCCCCCGCCGGCGGCACGGACACATTGTCCACGACCTTGCCGGAGTATATTAGCATCCTCTCCGGTCCCGCAAAACCAGCTATCGTTATCTCCTGTCCCTCCCGCCAGATCACCTGCGGTGCGACGCCGGTTCGGGAGTGATGACACCGTAGGTTGAACGGTTCCGATCTTTTTCCAAATCCGTTCAGCCTTGTCGGACTGCTACAGTGTGCCCCTATCAGAAGGTTCCGCACGGTCTCTGGCACGGGGTCCTGCTGAAATCCGGGCTTGTCGAAGAGGTATCGCACGAGCATCAGGGTCAGCGTGGCGTTCAGATCGGCCTCACACCCGGCGGGGATCCCCTCGTCGTTGAGCTTCGACCAGGCGATGCACGGCACCGGTATTCGCCCCCTGCTTGCCGGTCCGAGACAGTCCATGGTGATGGCGTCCCCACCCTCTCTCTCGAGTATCCGTCTGGCGGCGACGTAGGTCTTGGCGGCGTTGATCAGATCGTCCCTTGAGGGCTCAACCACCTTTTGAGCCCGTCTCATATACTCCTGAGCTATAGCCCTCACCTCCTCCGTTTCGCCGACCTTATCGTATTCGAGTCCGAACTCCTCCACGGGAAGTATCCTCAGCTTGGTTCCCAGATGCTCAACCTCCCTCTCCGAAGCTTTGTCGCCCCTTAGGACGATCAACCGGCTTTCGCTCATCTGTTTATGGGCCTTGATCATCCTCAATCCGTATTTCACGGCCTCGAAATCGAGGGAGGATACCACATAAGCTCCCATTTTCCTCGCCGGCTCACGGACGTTTGTGGTGAAGGCCGTGCCGATCGGGGCGAAGACTATCGTCGGCACGCCCGTCCCGATGACCTTATTCGCCGTGGGCCATGCGTGCCGCTGTCTATCCAAAAGCACGACGAGGGCGCCGTCCGGACGCTCGGCTGAAAGCCGTGAGACGAAATCGTCTGCGGCCTCATCGTTGTAGATGGGCTGAGGGTTTATCTCGGCATCTATCCCCAGCTCCTCCGCCGTCTCGCGGATCTGCCGCATGTAGGTTTTAAGCGCCGCCTCGCCGTCATATATCGCCCCAGGCCAACCGAAGCCGTAGTCCTCCTCCCGCCGCACGAAGATCACCTTCACGCGCGGCACCGCCTGATGACCGGGCGCCGTTTTGATAATACCTCCCATCTTCTTCCTCCTGGACTCTTAATCCGTTACACGTTCAACGTTATAACGTTCCTATAGTTTGGATATCTCCGCCACGTTCAGCGTTAAAGATATCCTGGAAATACCTTTCTTCCCCGTTTACTCGGCTCACGTTGGTCTCCGCGCCTCTATGACGCAGAAATCGTTCATCTGCAGAAATCGTTCATCTCATGTATCTTGATCCCAACATATCCGCACCCGGGGAGGATCTCCTCCCACTCCTCCCTTGAAAGGGCCAGGAACGAGTGGAATCCGTGGGCGAAAAACGCCTTCAACCCGACCAGGAAGTCGGAGACGACGAGGAGCCCTCCCCTTTTCAGAAGCCTATAGATGGAGCAGATGCATTCCCTCCGCCCCTTCATGCAATGTATGGCCTGGCTGGATACAACGTAATCGAAAGTTTCCTCCATCCCCAGCTCTCTCACATCGGCCACCTGGAATTCGAGATTGGGGTTGCCCCTGGCCCTCTCGGACGCCTTCTTGATGCTGTCTCTGGAGTAATCGAACTCGCTCGAGTCTATCCCCAGCACCTTAAACCCGGCCTCGGCCAGCTTGAAGGCGAGATAACCCTCGCCCGTCCCGACATCCAACACGTATCTCTCACCCGCGTTTTCGCCGGCATCCGAGGTGAGGATCGAGATAAGCTTAGCTGTTGCCTCCTTCGAGTTCTTGACCTGCCCTTTAAGCTCGTTCATCCTCTGAAGGGCTTTTCGTCCCTCCTCCGTGAGGATGAACCTGTCACCTTCCACCGCGCTTATCCGTCCGTCCCTTAGGAGCGTTTGGAGAACCTGATTCAGCTCCTCCCCGTCGATGAGGAGCGAGCTTCCGGGGCGGAACCTCTCGTTATCGGAACTTCTCTCCCTGATCGTCCCGATCATCTCCTCTTTCGTCATCGGGCCCTCATCCAGCATCAGGGGAAGGTAGTATTTGAGGAATTCCCTTATTCCGGCTCCCCTCCTGGCCTTTGGAGAGCTCATGGCAGCACCTCCCCTCGCTTCAGATCATATAGGTCCTATCCATCCCTCCCTGGCCATCTTGAAGAAATTGGCTTTCTCCTCGGGGGTCATCTCCACGAACTCCACCTTAACCTTCAGCTCGCCGCTCGATTCCGATACGGCATCGATCACCATTTGAGCGAGGTAATCCTGAATGGGGACGGTCGGAAACGGGAGAGCCATCGTGACCGTGACCGTCCCACCATCGACCTCCACATCTCTGATCATCCCCAGCTCAACGAGAGTCCTCGCTATTTCGGGATGTCTGACTTTCTTTAACGTTTCAAGGACCTCTTCCCTCGATATAGATTCAGACATCGTTCACCTCCTAATAGATTCGCTCATATTATCGCCAAGTGTAGCGGAGATCCGAGAAGCCAGAAATGTTTATTTCTCAGTGTTAGAAGGAGACGGGAAACAGGAAGCAGGAGGCAGGGGAAAATCTATATTCCTGTCTCCTGTTT
>JAGGXZ010000008.1 GCA_021162805.1 Candidatus Poribacteria bacterium | reverse complement strand
GATTGGTATGATCCCACGTCGAGATATGGGATTTCGCCTGAGGAGAGGTGTATGATTTTGTGGGTTTGGCTAAAGAATCCAGTTGCTTTCCCTTTAAGCCTCAATAGATGGGCGAGCACAAAATAAGGATGGGGAGGGGATTGAGATACGAAGGAAAGTTTTAGGGCACTGTATAATATTTTGTGTAAATTATCGAGGGGTGGTGTTCAAGGAGATTAGACTCAAAGAAAGAAGGAATGGCAGATTGTCGGGGGAACATAGAAACCTGGTGTGAATCCTTGACAACTCGCCCATGAGCCTGTATAGTTCTAGCGAAGAGCAGGGTTTAAGGAGGTTCGATTTTGAAGGTGAGCTCGATCCTTTTCCTGACGCTGTTCTGGATCTCAACTGCATCGGCAGGGTGGCTGCTCATACCGATGGATAATTCTCAGACCAACCACCTGAAGGCCTATGGACTGACATATTGGGCGTTGGAGGAACCGCGGAGATACCATGCCGAATGGCTGCTCAACTACCGCGGCGGCTCCTTCCTGATAGAGGATAGGCCGGATGTCAGGCGCAGGGCTATCCTGATGGGCGTCTCCTTCGAGCCGATCAGCCAAGCTCAGCTCGATGGGATCAAAAAACAGATGGAGGATGAGAATATGGATTCCGTTCTCCTTGAAAAGGCGCCCAGGATAGCCATCTATGCACCGCCGGAGGACTCGCCATATCGTGATCCGTGGGACGATGCCGTTAAACTCGCCCTGAGATACGCCGATATCCCGTTCACGCAGATATGGGACAAGGAGGTGCTGAGGGGAGACCTGACCACGGATAGGTTCGACTGGCTCCACCTGCACCATGAGGATTTCACAGGACAGTACGGCAAATTCTACGGCGCATATCATAACGCGGCATGGTATCAGCAGAGGGTAAGGCTTTTCGAAAAGGCGGCACATGAGGCGGGATTCAGCACGGTGCCGAAACATAAGGGGGCGGTTGCACTGGCGATAAGGGATTACGTGCTTTCGGGCGGATTCCTCTTCGCCATGTGCTCTGCACCTGAGACGCTGGACATAGCTCTGGCCACAAACGGAGGGGAGGTGGACATCGTCGCGCCGGAGATCGATGGAACCCCCATAGATCCTAACTATCAGTCCAAGCTGGATTTCACCAAGACCCTCGCCTTCATCAACTTCAGGGTGATCACCGACCCGTACATATATGAGTTCTCCGACATAGATAACCCCAAACCGGATATGAACCCGCTCTCCGGGAGGGAGGATTTCGAGCTCTTTGAGTTCTCGGCCAAGCATGATCCCATCCCGACGATGCTCACGCAGGACCACGTGGCCAAGATACACGGGTTTCTGGGGCAGACCACATCCTTCAACCGCAAGAGGCTTAAGGACACGGTCGTGATCATGGGCGATATCCCCGGATCGAACTACGTCAAATATATCTATGGCATGAAAGGCAAGGGGATTTTCTCCTTCCTGGGGGGGCATGATCCCGAGGATTACCGTCATCTCGTGGGCGATCCTCCCACGAACCTCGACCTGCATAAGCATTCGCCCGGATATAGGCTGATCCTCAACAACGTCCTTTTCCCCTCGGCGAAGCGAAAACCACAGAAGACATGAGACGAAGGGAGGTGTGATATGGTTTTGTTACAGGCTTTATTCCTTTTATCCATGACATCGAACTCAGGTGTGATCTCCAACGATCATCTGATCGTATCGCCCCTGATCGCCGACGGTAAGGGGATAGGATTTAAAATCGAGACGAGGGATGGCAGATGGATCGCCGACCTGCTTCTCGGGAGCCAGGGGAACATCCGGGCCGGATCGGTTGAGGTGAAGGATCTTTCGATAAGGCTTGAAAATCTCGAAGCTGGCCCGACCCCCTCCCTCGGACCGGATTCCTTCGTGGAGATCAAGCTGTCTCCCGATGATCCGTATCCTCAGGTCAGCTTTAGGCTTGATATCGAGTCGTTTGACGAGAAGTTGTGGAGGGAGAAGATAGGCGACGTGCCGTTTCACTTCCTGGCCTGTTCCCTCCCCGGAGCGGAGATCTTCCATCAGCGTGGTTGGAACATCCCCACCCCGATCATAGATCCCTATCCGCTTCAGGGGAGACAGACCGGTTATGGGAGGCAGATATCGAGCCTCTGGTCGCGCGACTGGACCTATTGCCCGCCTATAGGGGCATATCCGCTGGCGACAGTGGGTCTCTGGAAACCTAGCCAAAAGAAGTATGTGGCCTACGACTTCCATGAGGCGAGGCTGACGGATGGCTCGGAGAAATACATCGCATCCGCATATTGCTGGAAGCTGAAGGGGGCAAGGCAGTTCTTCACCCTGGTTTACCCCTACGCCGCAAAATACAACAGGCTCAGGTATCCCGATACCCCCGTCACCATCTCATCTCACTTCACCCTCCTCTACTCGCTCGATCTGCCGTCAGACTCCGACCCGAACCTCTTCGTGCAGAGGTTTATATGGGGGAGATATCGAGATCTGCTTCCGGAGGTTCCCAGGGTAAACGACCTATCCTGGCTTCCGGAGCGGTATAGGGTCAGAGGATATGGGCCGATGAGGAGCGGGAGATTATATCACAGGCTGACGGGGAAAAACGCCAGGTGGTTCAAGCCCGGCTCTCTGGTCTTCGGCGGCGAAGGTTGGGACAGGAGCGCCGTGGATTATATCTTCGAGGTGAAGGACGAGGAGGCGATATCCAGGCTTGAGGAGGATCTGGAGTTCCTGGCGAAGTGGGCTCAAAAAATGGTCGTGGACGGGGACGAGTGTTATTTCTGGCGTAAACCGCTTGAGGGCGAGGGGATAGACATGTTCGGGCCGGGCGTCGAGACGATGCACAATATCCAGGGATGGCAGCTCGCCCTAACTTACTTAGACGCCTATCGAAATGATCCCGATCGGTTCGGGAGATACCTTTATCTGATTGACGGCGCGCTCAGGTGGACGAAACATATCCTCTACACCAGGAACGGCTACGCCGATGTCCCCGCGGCGCAGTTCTGCTGGGGTGCTGCCCCGTCGACCGCCTTCTGCCTGCGATACTACTACACCTTCCGAAATGACCCCAAAAGGCAGGAGCTTGCAAAGGAGGCCCTCAAGCTCGTCCGAACCATGATGTACAGATACATGCCGATCTGGGCATCGGATAACGACAGGATGGATGAGCTCGATAGCTCCTTCTTCATGGAGCCTAACTCCGGGATCAGTTGGCTGGGCAGCGCATGCTCCAACGAGGTATGGTGCGTCCCATACGCCATGGCCCTTACATATGTGGCCACGGGCGATCCGATCATCGGTCATTACCTCCGAGGGGCATGCGAGAGATGGCACGAGCTTTTCAGGGACGAGTATCACGATTCAGTCGCCGATTACGACGGAGCCTTCACGGAGATGTTCGGCCTGTTCGATGGATGTAACGTCGGCAAGGGGAAAAGGGCCACATTTGGAGGGCTGTGGGGGCAGCTTGAGCAGATCGCCTATCCCGTCGGAAAGGCCACCGTCAGGGTGATATGCGGCGGAAAGGGAGCGCTGGCCTTCAACAAAAAGGGGAGACATACCGACATATCGGATTATCGATACTATGGTGACGGAGATCTCTCCTTCAAGCTTGTGAGATACGGCGAAGGGCAGGGTGAACCATTTGACCTGAACGTCACCTTCCCGATGTTCGACCTGCGCGGCAAGAGGGTTTTCGTCCTGAGAGAGGGCGCCTCGGAGCCGGAGGAGCTCAAAATGGGGGAGGGCTTTGAGGAGATGCCGAGGAGGCCGGATACTTTGGTCATACACGATCTCAGATACGGCGACACGGTGGCGATCGGCAGGTTCGATCCGTCGGTCAAGCCGATCACGCTTCGGATCGAAAGGACGAGAGGGAGGAGGAATCGGGTGAAATCGTCCGACGGATTTGTGATGTATGACCTGCGCTTCCACCTCAACCGACGGCTCAGCTTCGACTGGGACGATACGAGCTCGTGGGCAGGGTTTGAGCCGGGGATGCGGACGATCTACGGGGTGCCCTTCGACCTGATCGACCCGGACTTCAACGGTGGACGGATATGCGTCCGCGACGCGGATCTCGACCTGAGGATCTCCGGATCGCATCTATTCGCCCTTGTCGGGGAGGTGGAAGAGGGCGGTAAGATCATCCTGGCGGGGCCGAAAGGCAAAACGGATATAGACCTTCAAAGGGGAATTCCCGTCCTTAAGGGCTGGCCGCCGTGTATGAAATGGCATCTGGACCTCGTGGAGGCACCGCTGAAAGGCGAGATCGATCGGCTGGAGATCCGCAATGGTTCTCTCTTCGCCCTGACGACCTTCGCCGGCCCGAAGGACCGCATTGAAAGAAATCTAGAGGCTATCAGGGAAAGGGAGAGGGAGGTGGCAGCCGAGATGAAAAGCGTTGAAAAGCTGCTGGAGCTTAAACCGCTCCTCGATGGGCTTTCGGGCAAGGTGGCGGTCATGCCCTTCCCGAAAAACTGGAACCCGTACTCCAGCCCGATCATCAGGATGATCAACAAGGCGGGTTTGATGGATCATTTCGCCCTTCTAACACCTCAACAGCTCGCCGATCCGGAGTATTTCAACGCTGAGAGGTTTCCCTTCCTGCTTTACCTCGGCGGGGAGGCGTATTACCGGAGCGTCAACCGTGAGGGTGACGGCGATGAGGCGATCAGGAGGTTTCTGGAGCAGGGCGGGACGATGCTGGTTCTACCGAGCGGTCCGTTCCCCTTCTATTACGATCAAAACGGAGATCACGTCAACTCCGCCGCCTTCTTCGGCCTGCCGATTACAGGCGGATGGGAGGAGCCTCCCCAAGGGCTTAAGCTCACCTTCCACCTCAATCCCGATCAGGAGATCGTCCGGTCCGTCCCGGAGGAGTTCCCGTTCCCGAAGGAGGGTGATCTCAGATGGAGGCCGATGAGGGGGGAGATGACAAGGGGGAGATACACGCCGATATTGACTTTGAAGGACGAATCGGGGAAAGCCTACGGCGATGGGGCGGGCATGGTGCAGATGGATGGAGCCAGGATATTCTACGTCTGGCACACGCTTCTCAGAGCGCCCGAAGTGGGGAGGAAGATCGCCTTAGACATGATCCGCTATGCCCTTCAAACCGCCCTTCCGCCTCTGCCGAAGATCATCTGCTACTACACACACGCTCCGATAAATATAGATGGAAAACTGGATGAGTGGGTCTGGAAGGAGACGCCCGAGATACCGCTCAGATACGCCTGTATCAATCGAACCGGAGCTCCCCCACAGCGAACCTCATTCAAAGTCAGATGGGATGAGGAGAACCTATACGTGGCCTACATCGTCGAGGATGATAACCCCTGGGCGACGATGAGGAAGCGCGACGATCACCTCTGGGAGGAGGAGGTCGTCGAGCTCTTCGTAGATCAGGATAGCGACGGGGTGGGATACAAGGAGTTCGAGGTCAATCCGCTCAATACACAGGTGGATCTGGACATCCAGCCTGAAAAGACCGAGGAGGAGAGGCTGGCGTGGGACGCCCAAGGATGGAGGAGTAAAGTAACGAGGACGAAGGAGGGATGGGTGGTCGAGATGGCCATACCGCTTACGGCCTTCAAGGGAGCACCGAACCTCCCACCTAAGGCGGGTGATAGGTGGAAGGTGAACTTCTACCGAATAGATCGACCCCAAGGACCTGGGACGAAACCCGAAGCGATCCAGTTCAGCGCCTGGTCCTTCGTGCGAAGGACCTATCATGAGCCGGACAGGTTCGGATACATGGTCTTCGCAAGCGATCCGTTCGCCGAGGATTTCTCGCTTCATAGGGAGGGGAGCCCTCCCGCTGAACCGTGGATCGTCCAGGCGGGAGAGTGGAGGGTTGAAAACGGGACGCTCGTGGGGGTAAACGGCGGGACGGACGGATGGGTTCCCAGGGGAATCTATCTGCCGCTTGACCTGGATGATTACGCCGTCGAGATCAAATTCAGGGTCGAAGGCCGCGGCTCGGACTGGAGGGACGGCCCCTGGTTCGGCGTGAGATGCTCCGACGGCAGCGGATACTACGTGGAGTTCACCGATAGATCAGCTCAGCTACACAAGTCCGTCAACGGGATCTCAACCGATGACTCGACCGTATTGGCGGAGAAGCCCCACGAGTTAGGGGATGGATGGCAGCTTTTATCCATCAGGGTTAAGGGGAATCGAATTGAGGTTGATATTCAGAGGAGGAGGCTTTTCGAGTTCACCGATGAGGGGAGATCGGGCGATGTGATCAAATCGGGAGGTCTGATCCTCTCCCCCAGAAGGTGGTCCAGGTCGTCCGGCGATACGATCGTAAGGTATGCATCGATCAAGATCCATCGTTACCGGAATTCAGCGACTCATCCCTGAAAAAGTAGGGGCTAGGCATTCTTCTTTGAAGGCCTAGCCCCTACAAATCTGCGATTCTCCTCCCTGCCACCGGGGTGGTTCATCTTGAGTGCGCAAGGCCTTGCGCCCCCTACAACGGAAATTGTCACCCTAATTGTGAACTATCTCCCTGTTACCGATAAATTTCCTATGCACCCCGATAGAATCTGTGCCTTGACTTCCCCTTGCCATGTTTGATAAAATGCGTGGGAGTGAACCCAATAGAGGGCGGTGAAGTCCCGATATGTCGGCATCTGAAACGGCATCAGTTGATGTCAGGGGAAGGCTTGCTTCCCTCTCAGCAGAACTCAGGTTGATGGAGGGGCTAAACGCGCTGTGGCTGTTCGGCTCTCATGCGTTGGGGAAGGCGACTCCTCTGAGCGATGTGGATATCGCCTATCTGCTCGATGACAGCGTTGAAGGTGAAAAAAGGGAAAGACTGGAGACAAAGCTTTATACGACTATATCCTTTGCTTTAAAGACGGACAAATTTAGCTTCGTAGATATATCGACGGCTCCCTCCTGGCTCGCTTGGAGCATCATCTCTGAAGGGCAGCTCTTGATCTGTAGGAATCTCAAAGCGGTGGCGGAAATCAAGGAGAGGATCTACCGCTTCGCACCGGATATCCGCCTCTGTCGAAGGACAGGAAATATATGGTTCCTGGAGGCGTTATCGATGGATCAGATCGGTGTGGATAAAGATAGAATCGTTGACTTTCTCAGGGGGATCCATGAGGATATCAGGGACCTGAGAAGAAAAAGGGATATCAGCAAGAGTGGGTATCTGAACAGTCGGGATACTCAGGCAGTTGTGGAACGACGGCTCCAGACAGCCATTGAAAGCTGTATCAATATCGGAAATCATATTATATCCCGCCTGGGATTGCGCTCTCCTCAGGATTATGCCGATGTATTTCGCCGCCTCGGTGAGGAGGGTATCCTCAGCGGTGATATCACGGATCGGATGATGGATATGGCGAAATTGCGCAATTTGCTGGTGCATCTCTATTGGAGGATAGAGCATGAACGGATTTACAATTCGCTTCCATGTCGCATAGCCACGTTAGAGGAATTCTGCCGACAGATAGCTGAATGGCTAAAAGGGCTCGATGGTCAGTCTTGAAAATATAGGCTCAAACTCCCTTTGAGTGTAGCGATCATCCATGAGGAGGAACGAGGAGAAGGGAAATCCGTTGCACGTTCAACGTTTAACGTTGTAACGTTTTCCGTCCTGGTTCCTCGTTCCTTTTCGCCCTGAGAAATAAGCACTTCTGACCTCTCAGATCTCTGCTACACTTAACGATAATATAAGCGTTTTACCCGTATGCCGGACAGCATCTCCCGATCGTTGAGCTTATCTTCCAGCAGGGACAGGCGAATTATAGAGGTTAAAACGGCGGTTGCCTATCTTCATCATCTCGCTGAAGCTCATGTTCTCATCCTCAGGGATACCGGCGAAGGTCATTATCCTTATGGGCAGGTGAGCACGCAGGGAGGGGATCTTATCGCCGAGGCTCTCTTTAACCAGGATGAAGACGTTTATCATCGGTATGTCCTTCACGTAGGGAGGGAGCTTATCGGGGTCCACCTTGAGCACCATTGCGGTCACATCATCAGGCGCCAGCTTTTGCAGATCCCTGGCCATCGATAGTGCTTCTCTCACCGTCTCGACCATCTCATCCCCTAATCTGTAGAACTCCTCGTATCTTTTCTCCCGTGATGCCTCAAGCATCCTCCCCCTCAGGTCATTATATTTAATCGAATATTCGAGGAGGTTCATGGTCATATCTTCGATCTGGGAGCTCGTCTCCTCGGTCGAGTTTTCATTTCGGGCTGATTTCTCCTCCGCTTTCTCTTGGCCACCGATCTCTCCGTTTTGAGGTTCCTGGGCTGCCGTTGTCCCTCCAACTTCGCCCGGCGATTTGCCTCCCTCTTCCTTCTGGCTCTCCTGGAAGATCGAATCGAGTAACCGGTTGAACTCCTCGAAGGTCAGTTCCTCATCAGCACTCTCGATTTTGCCTGTCGGTTTTGTCAAGCTGGTTTCCTTTCCCTCCGTCGTGGTCGTGGCTATCTGAGCGGATGGCGGTTTGATCTTCTTTTCATGATCACCTATTTGCTGATATAGCAGTATAATCACCCCAGCCATCGCCAGCATGAGGATGACGATTATGGTTGCTGTCTTCCACCGCCTTCTCATAGCTATTCCCTCCCGATCATTGCCATCATCAATCCCCCGCCGCATATCACGGCGGCTATGAACAACCCGATTATGATTTCTCTCAATCCCTTATCCTCTCCATGTTATCCATGAAGTCGAAAGCAGTCGGGTCCTTCTCCAGCACGGAATAAAACCGGATCAACGCCTGGTGAACTAGCTCCCTTGCTTCCCGACATACAGCCCTCTTTTCCCCTGGGTCCATACGGACATCTTCTTCGATAGGCGTCAGAGCTGAAAAGCACACCTGGCATAACCTCAATGCCCAGCATCTGCAACAATCCAGCTCGGTAAGCGATGAGTATTCCTCTATCAACCTGAAGACCTTCTCATAATTTATCCCATTTTCCACATCGCCTATGCAATAGAGATCATCCTTATTCCCACTACAATAAACCCGTTCGCACACGTAATAAAGCCCATCAGCCGTCACCAGCATTTTTCTATGACCCGGTATGCAGATTCCCCCGGGATGGTAAACCTCCGGCAACTTTTCGTAGGGCTGACAGTCATAGATGGATAGAAGGACAGGAGCGAACATCGACCTTGCGAGGGCATAATCCCAGATATAGAGGGGATCTTCGGTGATATGCTCCAAAAGTCCGTCCACGTATTTCCTCCAAAGCTTTTCCTCACCAGCGGGGTCATATAGCTCTTCCGGGGGAAATTGTTTCAGGAAATCCGATCCGGGGGAAGGTGTGGTGGCCATGATATTCTGATGCACCCCAACCTCCCCTGAGGAGAAGAACCTATCGACTTCCATGTAATCAACCGGAGGAGCTATGACAACGGAGAAGTTCACTTTGAACCTGAAATAATCGGGATTTCTATCCCTTATCCTCATCAGGTTCCTCACGACTATATCGAAACTTCCCCTCCCATCAGGGAAAACCCTGTATCTGTCATGTCTATGCTTCGGCCCATCCAAACTCACAAGCAGGTTGACATCATGAGCTATCAGAAAATCTATGATCCGATCGTTGAGAACGGTCCCGTTCGTGGTGATGTTATATGTGATCAGATCCGGATCTATCCTGCTTTCCACATACTCTATGCTCTCCCGAATCAGCTTGAAATTGAGCAGGGGTTCCCCGCCGTAGAACCCTATGTTGATCTGCTTGTTTTTGCGCCTGTCGAAGGAATGCTCAAGGAGCTGGTCTATAGCTTTCTTAGCCGTCTGGAAGCTCATGTATTTTTTGTTGTGCTTCCTCATCCCCTTGTAGGAGCCGGAGTAGATGCAGTATCTGCATCTCATGTTGCAATCTTCAGTGACATTAAGTGTGATGGAGCCTCTTTCGGTATCGAGCAGGTCTCTGATCTCCGTTCTGGTTTTGGGGTATTGTATTTTGCTGGGGCGGAAGGTGGAGAAGAGGCCCAATTTTTGAGCCGTTTCGATCTCCTTCAGCCCGTGCTTTATGGTTTGGATATCGTATTTATGGTTCAGCCTTTGAGCTATCTCCTCTGGAGAGAGTCTGCCATAGTATCTGATCAGGTCGTATATCACTTCATTTACCCGGAGAACCCTATTGGTGTTGACGTCGTATAGGTATTTATGGTTTTCGGTTTCAAAGGCGTGAACGAAAGGGGTTTGGTATCTCATGATCGCAACCCTCACCATTTACTTTGGATTGCTTTTGTGTGGAAGGAGGTGTCCGTCTCATACCGGACACCTCCGGAGGGTGTTAATTATCAGCAGACGGAGCGAAGAGAATAGTATGCAGCGGTCCATTCTGAGTTGCTTGTGTGCCAATAGCTAGCATGCCCATCGCAAAAGGCATTACAACGGGCAAGGCAACGATCCATGCACGGGAAATAGCAGGTAACCTCGTCCAGCGCATGGACCCTAGGCCTACCTTTCCTAACCTCCTTGATCCATTTCACATCAAGTAGCTTAATCATTCTTCACCTCCTATTTTATCTCAGTAAATTCAACATGGGGATATTCATTCAGCATCTCCTTGTTTACTTTGCCTTCTTTTAATCTCTGAAGAGATATCCTGTAAGCATCGGAAAAGGTAAGGTTTTCATCCTCTGGTATGCTTCCGGTAGCAAGCTGAAGAGGGAGATATTCCTTAATCTCAGGGATAATTTCTCCTACTTTAGAGTCAATCGTGATTGTGTATCCCACCATATATAGACCATACAACTCATCAAATGATCTATACTTAATTATCTTAACCCCATCCGAGATCAGCTTTTTCAGTTCTATGGCATAGGAGGCGATTTTTCTTGAGACTTCTATCCTTTTGTTCATCCTATCTTCGAACTCCCTTGAGAACTCAGGATCACTTATCCTTCCTGATTCTACATCTTCTATAAGCTGATCACATTGGTCGAGAAGAGATTCCAACCGTTGTTTGTGATCGCTCAGGGTTAAGATTATATCGGCGATCTGCTTTTTTACCTCTTCAGAGAGTGAGACAGTTTCATCCCTTTGCCCTATTGCTATTTTCTCTTCCTGAGGTCTCGCTCGAACTTTAGGAGAATTTGGAGTGAGAAGGAAAGTTACCTCAGTAGTTTCCGTTCCTTCATCGTCCTCTATCGAGAACAGCTCATCTAACAACCGATTGAACTCATCAAAAGTCAGCTCATCCCCCTTGTCTTCCCTCCTGGGCTGAACCGATCCCGTTGAAGCGTTCTCCCCTACTAATCCACCTTTAGCTTTCGCTCCAGCTCCCACCCCCTCAATTTTCTCCCCTCCCATGTGTCTCCATATCACTATTCCTCCCCCTCCAGCTACGATCAGCACGATTACCAAGCTTATCATCACCTTCTTCCACCCCTCCATCACCATCACCTCCAAGCCTTTCAGGCCTATCAAGGAGTATATACCCCTTAGTCTCCTCCTAACCTCCTCTCTTATCTGAACCTTCAACCTGTAAAGCTTGTTTTTCAACTGATGGAAACTCATCTCCCTCTCTCTCATCATCTGTTCATACCCTATCCCTCCTACGTATCTCTCCTCAAGCAGCTTTCTATCCTCCTCCGGTAGTTCCCTTATCACCTCCATAAGGCATCTCAGTACCCTCTCCTTCTCATCATCCTCTCCGAGCCATATGGGAAGCCTTCCCTCATCGACCTGATCCAGGGGGATAAATCTCCTCCTCTCCCTGTTTTTTCTCCTAATCCTATCTTTGGCTGTGTTGATAGTCACCTTTTTCAGCCATCCCTCGAACTTTTCCCATTTGATGTTCCCCCTCTCTTTGATCACTTTCATGAATGTTTCCTGCATGACATCTTGTGCGTCGTGGTAGTTTTGGGTTATGGAGATGGCTATCCGCCACACAGTTTGGGAGTATCTTCTGATAAGCTCCTCCAGAGCGTCCGTCTCTTCTGCTTCGAGTCTGCTAATTAATTGGTCGTCCATCATTTCGATCACTCCGCTAATATATACGTCCAAGGAGTGGATTTTTCTCAGATAATTTTCCTATCTATATTTTTCAGCCTGCATGTTGAACATCAGGGCGTATTTTCCGTTCAGCCTGAGAAGCTCCTCATGGGTGCCCTGCTCGATTATCCTCCCCCTTTCCATCACGAAGATCCTGTCGGCCATTCTGACGGTGGAGAACCGGTGGGAGATAAGAATAGTGATTTTCCCTTCTGTCAGTTTCCTAAACCTCTTGAACACCTCATATTCTGTCATCGGGTCGAGGGCGGATGTGGGTTCGTCCAGGATCAGTATCCTAGCATCCTTCATGAAAGCTCTGGAGAGAGCGATCTTCTGCCATTCCCTATTGAAAGCTCAACTCCTCCCTCGAACATCCTGCCTAAAGGCGTCTCATACCCTTTTGGCAGCCTGCGTATAAGTTCATCCGCACCTCCCTTCCTGGCGGCGCTTTCTATCCTCCTCATATCCCACATCCTCTCGATATCGCCGAAGCCTATGTTCTCCCTGACGGTGAGAAGATAACGAGCGAAATCCTGAAATATCACGCCTATGTTGCGTGTCAGGTCTGAAATCCTTATCTTCCTTATATCCACCCCGTCTATCAATATAGCACCTTCCGTGGGATCGTAAAGCCTGGTCAGCAGCTTCACCAGTGTGGTTTTGCCTGCACCGTTTTCACCTACTAACGCTACCGTCTCGCCGGGGTTTATCCTCAGATTTATCCCTTTCAAAACCATCTCTCCATCATCGACATAACGGAACGAGACATTTTTGAACTCTATCCCTTTTTCTATCCGCTCGGGGAAGGGCACCGCATCGGGAGCATCTTTAATCTCGGGTTTCAAGCTGAGAAAGTTGAACAGATTGGTGACGAACAACCCACTTTCATAGAGGGATGAGAGCTCCGACAACATGGATCTGAAAGACCCCTGTAATCTTCCGAACGCCTGTGAATACATGGTCAGATCGCCCAAGGTGATATGCCTGAAGAGCGCTTTTATAACTACATATCCGTAAGCACCGTAAAATCCCAGTTGTGAAATCAAACCGACCAAGGACGAAGTGAGGTTGTTCCGTATGGAGAGAGATCTGTTTTCCCTGTGAAACCGACTATAGATCGCTCTCCATCTATCGATGAAGTACCTGCCCAGATTGAAGAGTTTAACTTCCTTGATGTAAACGTTTGAGGTGAGAATCATATTGAAGTAACCTGCCTTCCTTGACTCTGGGGTCTGAAAGTATCGGAGGAAATATTTATGCTGCGAATATCTTAGATCTACAATGAAGGCAGGGAGAGAGATAACGATAAGAAGTGTTGCTATCATCCAGTTCAATCTTATGGCAAGCGCCGTCATCGCTATACCGTTGAAGATATGCTGGATGAGACGGAACATAGAAAGCACAGTTGAGACGGGTCTAGTGCTGCCCTCCTGCTGTGCCCTTTGAAGCTCATTGTAGAAGACAGGATTCTCGTAATACCTCATGTCCAACTCGATCGATTTCTCCATGATCAAAATTCCAACCTGAATCGTCAGCAGATCCATCAATATGTTCTGAACTATGACATATACCCTGCCGATGAAGTTGCTTAAGAACGCTATTCCCAATTCCATACAGATCAGCCAGATAAGATATCCCACCGTTTTCCTGGCGACTATCCCATCTACAATTAGCTTGCCCACCCAAAGCTGTATAGGCGGCAGGAGAGCTTGAAACAGCAGGATGAACCCTATACAAATCGTGTAGATTTTGCTCGAATCCCATACGAGCTTTAAAAGCTTCGGTATGTTCGAAAAAGTCGAAAGAACGTTTTTTACCTTCATAGCTTCTTCAAATATTCCTCGACGTACAATTCGCTTTCCCGTTTGACAAGCCGCAGGTAATCCTCCCGAAGGGAGGAGTTGGGCTCCGGGTTGTAAAACTCCGTCACGAGGGCATTATACTCATCTATCTCCAACCTCCGTTTCTGAAACCTCCAAAGTAGATATATCTCGAAATAGGGGTGTTTCTCGCAGAAATACCGATAGTTCAGCACTTCCTCTTTTAGGATCTTACGAACATTCCTTATGTGTTCGGCATGGTAGTTGCGAGCTTTCTCATTTATCTTGAACTTAAGTCCCATTCTGTATAGTCTATATCCCAGCTCCCAATCCTCCAATCCCCACCCTTTGAACTTCTCATCGAAGAGTCCGACTTCGAACAGCGCTTCTTTCGGTGCTGACACGTTGCTAGTCACGAAGAAGACCCATGGAACCTTGAACCTTGAAAGATCATTTCCGAAGATCTGCACGGCCTTTCTGGCGGCTCTGTTTATGAACCCTTCTTCATAGGCCTGTGATCTGACCTTGTCGAAGTGGTAAAGGATATCGTCCTTGTCAATCAGATGCTGTATCGGCAGATCATTTGGGTCTAGCTCAGGAGACGTCTCATATTCGAAGGATTCGGGCATGAACGGTGTAAAGTTATACCTATAGCCTGCCACTACGCAACCTGGTTCATCATGAAATCTCGCATGTTCCTCGATGAACGACGGTTCCACCACCCTATCATCATCGCAGAAGAGGATTATTTTTCCCTCGGCGGCTTTTAATCCAACATTCCTAGCAGCCGCTCTGCCCTTGTTCTCCTGCGATATGACCTTCATCTCAAACGGAGGGGCTAGCTTAGAAAGCAACTTGTCAGTTCCATCCTGTGAGCCATCATCTATCACTACCACCTCGAACCGGTCAGTTGGATAGCTTTGATTGTAGAACGAGGTCAATGTCAGCTCAAGCGACATCTTCTTGTTGTACGTCGGCATTATGACGCTAACGATCTTGGGCATGACTCACCTCCGCCAAGGTTAATATGGCTTGCGCTGCGACAGAGGCACCTTTCGATATGGAGTATTCCCTACCGGCTTTTGACATCTTCCTCCAGATCCTCTCGTCGGTCAATATCAACTCCATTTTCTCTTTAAGGAGTTCGGGCGCGAGCTCTTCCTCCTGGATCATCATCGCTGTTCCTCGCCATTCCATGTTCTTAGCATATATCTCGTTCATAGGTGAGATATGTTTTGGTCGAGGGATAGCGATCGCTGGTATCCCGGCCATAGCTAATTCCCAAAGGGAAGTGTGACCGCCTCTGGTTATGGCCAGGTCAGCCGCCAGGATATAAGGGTCAAGTCGCTCAGTGTATCCCATCACCTGGATATTTCCTCTCTCCTCCAGGTGTTTGAACATCTCGTGGAACTTCCCGGCGAATATCATCAGCCTGCTTGGTATTTCGAGGAGCTGATATGCTTTAGCTGCTCGCTCCAAAAACGGAATATCCATCACGTCGCCCGCCCCATGCATGAGTAGTATGAGCTTGACCGACGGGGGGATATCCAGCTCTTGCCTGGCTCTCCTCCGGTTCTCCTCCGTAGGTTCTGTCTCCTTCGTCCATATCGGACCTGTCCAGAGGATTCTATCCTTGGCCGTGAGGGTCATGTGGAATCCTTCCTTGTAATCGGGGACGATGATCATGTCAGCGAGTTCGAAAAGAGCGGAGACTTCAGGATCATCGGCTTGAAACCAGTTGGTTATAAGCACCGAGGGGATGTTAAAACCTCGGGCGATCGGCAGGGCATGAAGCTCCTCATCGGTCACGATCAGATCGGGACTTTCGGAACCGATCACCTCGGTTATCTTAAATATCCGCTCCCCATCCTTACCAATGGCGGGGAGATTCAGATCTGTTAACGGGAAGGGTTTATCCTTGAGAAACTCCGCACCTGAGGCGTATGAAATGAACTTCAGCTCTACATCCTTCCTCAAAGAGGTGACCTCCCTGGCTATGGCCAGATCCCTGGTGGCATGACCTAGCCCGAGTCCGCGGCTG
>JAGGXZ010000007.1 GCA_021162805.1 Candidatus Poribacteria bacterium | reverse complement strand
CTTTGTTTGAATCCTCATCAAATGGGGGAAGAGACAACCTTGAGAAGGTAGAATCCCTTATGGATCAAGCCTTCTCAAAAGCTGCGTAATTTCTATGAGCTATTGAAAGGGGGTGATAAAACTGGGGGTAGATCAGGGAAAATTCCACTTGATAGTTTCGGGATTTTCTAGTAAAATATAAGTGAAACTTTTACGAAGGAGAGTTCGGGAGATGAACAGGCTGCTCACCATCGACGTGGAGGCCCGAATTTATATATTTTTGTTTTGGCTTAGCTACTTTTATGCCCTGGGCCTTTTTAGGGTGGTGGGCAGGCTGAAGGGCAGTTGAGGTTCCAGGACTCATCAAGGCATCTTCAGAAGCCCATCATCCTGAAGGATGATGGGCTTTTTCATTATAAGGAGCCAGCGCAGGAGGATGTCAGATGTTCAGAGAGGTTTCCACAAAATTGGATTTCCCGAAAATCGAGGAAAGCGTGCTTCAGTTCTGGAGGCAGAACGACATCTTCAGAAAAAGCATGCGGATACGGGAGGGAAACCCGGAGTTCGTCTTTCTCGAAGGACCGCCCACCGCCAACGGCAGACCAGGTGTGCATCATATACTCTCCAGAATCATGAAGGATATCATCTGCAGATATAAGACCATGAACGGATATTATGTGTATCGCAAGGCCGGATGGGATACACATGGCCTGCCCGTGGAAATCGAGGTGGAAAAGGAATTGGGCATAAGCGGCAAGGGTGAGATCGAGCGATACGGTATCGAGCGGTTCGTCGAGAGATGCAAGGAGAGCGTCTTCAGATATGAGAAGGAATGGCGCAGGATGACGGAGCGGATCGGGTTCTGGATCGATATGGACAACCCATACATAACCCTGACGAACGATTACATCGAGACGCTGTGGTGGGTGCTCAAAAAGTTTTGGGAGGCCGGTCTGCTCTATCAGGGGTATAAGGTCGTGCCATACTGCCCCAGATGCGGCACAGCGCTTTCAAGCCACGAAGTGGCCCAGGGATATGCCGAGGTGGAGGACCCCTCTGTCTTCGTCAAGATGGCCGTTAGAGGCCAACCCGATACCTATTTCCTCGTCTGGACAACCACCCCCTGGACGCTGCCCTCAAACGTCGCTCTGACGGTACATCCCGAATACGATTACGTCATGGTCCGACATGACGGGTCGAAGTATATCCTGGCGAAAGGTAGGATCGCTTATGTCTTTAGGGACAAGGAGCCTGAGATCATCAGGTCATTTAAAGGTGAGGAGCTCTTCGGATGGGAGTATGAACCGCTTTTCAGCTTCGCTCGAACCGATAAGAAGGCATTCTACGTGGTGACGGGTGACTTCGTGACCCTGGACGAGGGCACGGGGATCGTTCACACCGCTCCGGCCTTCGGGCAGGAGGACTACGAGATGGCGCAGAGATATGATCTGCCGGTCGTGCAGCTGGTCGATCCCCAGGGCAACTTCACCCAGGAGGTCACCCCGTGGGCCGGTATGTTCGTTAAGGAGGCGGATCCGCTCATAATAGAGGATCTGGAAAACAGGGGGCTCCTTTTCAGAAGCGAAACTTATAGGCACGACTATCCGTTCTGCTGGCGGTGTGATACCCCGCTCCTGTATTACGCCCGATCCTCATGGTTCATACGCACGACGGCCTTCAAAGATAGGATGATGGAGATGAACGATCAGGTCAATTGGTATCCGGAACATATCAAACAGGGCCGCTTCGGCGACTGGCTCAAGAACAACGTCGACTGGGCGATCAGCCGTGAGCGATACTGGGGTACTCCTCTCAACATATGGAACTGCCAGGAGTGTGGTAAACAGGTGTGCATCGGAAGCATAGCTGAGCTGAAGGAGCTGGGTGAAGATCTCCCCAAAGAGATCGAGCTGCACAGGCCGTATATCGACAGGGTGATCCTCAGATGTCCCGAATGCGGCGGTCAGATGAGGAGGGTTCCGGAGGTGGTGGACTGCTGGTTCGACTCGGGCTGTGCCCATACCGCTCAGTGGCATTACCCCTTCGAGAACAGGGAGCGAACCGAAAGGACGGTTCCCGCCGATTTCATCTCGGAGGCGATAGATCAGACCAGGGGATGGTTCTACAGCCTGTTGGTCACCTCCACCTTCCTCTACAACAGGCCCGCCTATAGGAACGTGCTCTGTCTAGAGCTGGTCCTGGGCGCCGACGGGCAGAAGATGAGCAAATCTCGCGGCAACGCCGTCGATCCGTGGGAGGTCCTTGATGTGCAGGGGGCGGATGCTGTAAGATGGTACTTCTACACCGTCACACCCCCGTGGGTCAGGCGTATTTTCAGCAAGGAGGCCGTTAACGAGGCGCTGAGGAAGTTCCTGGGGACGTTACATAACGTCTATGCCTTTTTCGTGCTCTACGCCAACGTGGATAAGATCAACCCGCTCTCACATGATATCCCCGTTTCCGATCGACCGCTTATCGACAGATGGATCATCTCTAAATTCAACTCCCTCGTTGCCAAGGTCAGAGAGGACATGGATGATTTCCAGATCACCAGCGCCGCCAGATCCATCGATCGGTTCGTGGACGATCTGAGCAACTGGTATGTCCGAAGATCACGTGACAGGTTCTGGGGCTCGGAGATGGGACATGACAAGTTCTGCGCCTATAGGACGCTTTATGAGATCCTCGTCGATCTGTCCAAGCTGCTGGCCCCGTTCACCCCTTTCATCTCCGAGGAGATCTATCAGAACCTTGTGCGTTCGATCGACGCCGATGCCCCTGAGAGCGTGCATCTGTGCGATTATCCCGAGAGCAGGTCTGAGCTGATCGATCGAGAGCTGGAGGAGGATATGGAACTGGTGAGGGAGTTCGTCGTTCTAGGCCGGGCGGCCAGGAATCGAGCGGGGATAAAGGTGCGTCAGCCGCTACGGAGGATCGTCCTCGGTCTCGCCTCCGATAGGGAGAGGGGATCGGTCGAGAGGTTTCCCGATCTCATTCGGGAGGAGCTGAACATCAAGGAGATCGAGTTTGCGACCGATCTCGCCGATTATGCTCGGATCACCGTCAGGCCTAACTTCAGACTCTTGGGGCCCAAATACGGGGCAACGGTGCAGAAGATAGCTCGAGCGCTGGCACAGTCCGATCCGGTGCTGATTAAAAGGGAGATCGATTCACAGGGTGAGGTTAAGCTCCGAATAGATGGGGAGGAGATCACCCTGGAGAGAGGAGAGCTGGACTTAAGGTTCGAAGGTAATGAGGGATACGCCGTCGAGGTCGAGGGCGAACATTTCGTCGCGTTGTGGACGGAGATAGACGAGGAGCTGGCGCTGGAGGGGATCGCAAGGGAGCTGGTCAACAAGATCCAGCAGATGCGTAAGGAGGCGGATTTCAACGTCGCCGACAGGATAGAGCTATATCTGAGTTCCACCGAACAGGTGCACAGGGGGTTCGACCGACACAGATCCTATGTGATGGGTGAAACTCTGGCTGTCAAACTGGTCGAGGAACCGTCGGATGATATGTTCCTCAAAAGCTGGAACATAAACGGTCATCCCGCTAAAATCGGGGTGAAAAGGGTCGAGGGATATCGGCCGAATTGATCGAGGAGGGTTTGGAAGATGGGATTTGTGGTGAAAGGAGGCAAAATGGGATGGTTATAGTTATGAAGCCGGGGGCGACCCAGGAGCAGATAGAGCATGTGGCCGAAAGGATTCGCTCCTATGGGTTACGCCCTCACATATCGGTCGGCGAGGAGAGGGTGCTGATCGGAGCCATAGGGGACGAGTCTCCGATACGCAACCTGCCGTGGGAGGCGATGCCGGGGGTGGATAGGGCCGTCCCGATAATGGTCCCCTATAAGCTCGTCTCCCGACAGTTCAAGAGCGAGAACACGGTGATCAAGGTCGGCGATCTCGAGATAGGGGGCGAAGAGGTCGTAGTGATGGCGGGGCCGTGCGCGGTGGAGACGGAGGAGCAGATACTGAAGATCGCAAGGGCGGTAGCCTCAAGCGGGGCAAAGGTTCTGCGCGGAGGGGCCTTCAAACCCCGCACCGCTCCTTACTCCTTCCAGGGCCTCGGCGAAGAGGGATTGAAACTTCTGGATATGGCCCGCCGGGAGACAGGATTGAAGGTCGTCACCGAGGTGATGAGCGATCGAGATGTGGAGCTCGTGTATGAATATGCCGATATCCTGCAGATAGGGACGAGAAACATGCAGAATTTTAGTCTCCTCAAGGAGGTCGGAAAGATAGATAAACCGGTATTGCTCAAACGCGGGATGGCGGCGAAGATAGAGGATTGGCTCCTGGCTGCCGAATACATCGTCTCAGGCGGGAACCACAGGGTGATCCTGTGCGAGAGGGGGATAAGGACGTTCGAGACATACACGCGCAATACGCTCGATCTCAGCGCCGTTCCAGCCGTAAAGGAGCTCTCCCATCTGCCCGTCATCGTCGACCCCAGCCACGGCACAGGGAGAAGGGAGCTGGTGATCCCGATGGCCAAAGCGGCGCTGGCGGCGGGAGCCGACGGCCTGATGGTCGAGGTGCATCACGATCCCGAAAATTCCTGGACGGGAGATGGAAGACAGTCGCTGCTTCCCGATCAGTTCGATCTGCTGATGAAGGAACTCAGACCGCTGGCCAGCGTCCTGGGAAGGACGATCGGAAGCTGAAAGGGCAGGAGGTAATGGAGATGGGGCTTTTGAACCTAAATCCGGCTTCACGTGACGGTGGGTTGAGATTATCCGGCTAATCACTTCTTTCAACCTTCTGGACTTCAAGAGGGAAAGGAGGTAAGATTATGGCTGAGAAGATCTTTATATTCGATACCACCCTGAGAGATGGGGAACAGTCGCCTGGAGCAGCGATGAACGTCGAGGAGAAGATTCAGATTGCCCATCAGTTGGCCAGATTGAACGTGGACGTGATCGAGGCCGGTTTTCCCATCTCCTCACCAGGCGACTTTGAAGCGGTGAGCCGCATCGCTCAGGAGGTGGAGGGGCCGGAGATATGCGGACTGGCAAGGGCTATGGAGGAGGATATAATCCGCTGTTGGGAGGCGGTCAAATTCGCCCGTAAGCCCCGAATCCACACCTTCATCGGCACATCCGATATACATATCCGGGGGCAGCTCCGAAAAAACAGGGATGAGGTGCTCAGGATAGCCGTCGATTCGGTCAAACTTGCCCGATCGCTGTGTGAAAGGGTGGAGTTCTCGCCGATGGACGCTACCAGGACCGATAGGGAATACCTGATGGACGTCGTGCACGGGACCATAGAGGCGGGGGCGAGCGTCATAAACATCCCCGATACCGTCGGATACGCCATGCCGGAGGAGTTCGCCGATCTGATAGCGTATATCCGGGAGAAGGTCCCCGATAACGTGATCATAAGCGTCCATTGTCACGATGACCTGGGGATGTCAACCGCCAACGCCCTGGCTGCCGTTAAAGCGGGTGCTAGACAGATCGAATGCACGATCAACGCCCTTGGTGAGAGGGCCGGAAACACCTCCCTGGAAGAGGTGGTGATGGCTATCCGTACAAGGAAGGACTTCTTCGATGAGTTCTACACGGACGTGAACACGAAGGAGATATATGCCACCAGCCGATTGGTCAGCCGATGCACGGGGATAGAGGTGCCTCCTAACAAGGCGATCGTCGGCGCAAACGCCTTCGCCCATAGCTCCGGGATACATCAGGACGGCGTCATCAAGGACAAACGAACCTTCGAGATAATGAACCCCCAGGATGTGGGTGTGCCTGAAAGCAGATTCGTCCTCACACCCCGATCCGGCCGTAACGCCCTTAGACATAAACTCCAGGAGATGGGCTATGAGATATCGGGCAGCCAGCTCGATAAGATCTATGAGCGGTTTCTGGCCCTCGCCGACAAGAAAAAACAGATCACGGACGCCGATCTGGAGGCGATCGTCCGGGATGAGTTCAAGTCCATACCGGAAACCTACAGGATCGAGTCCATACAGGTGATGAGCGGAACGAATCTGATCCCCACAGCCACCGTGACGATCAGAAAGGGGGATGAGCTTCTCAGGGATAGCGCCAGCGGCGACGGGCCGGTTGACGCCGCCTATAAGGCGATAGATCGCATCGTAAACCTGAAGGTCGAACTGGAGGATTACGTCATCCGGGCGGTGACAAGCGGCAAGGATGCCATCGGTGAGGTGACAGTTAAGGTTAAGGACGGCGGTAGAACCTTTGTCGGCCACGGCGCCAGCACCGATGTGATAGAGGCCAGCGTCAAGGCGTACGTGGACGCCATAAACAAGATGATCTACGTGACGGGACGTGGAGCCTGACAGGACGGTCATTTATAATTGAGTCATTCGGCTTCGCCGTCATTGAAACGTCCGCTGTCGATCGTCCGCTGTCCGCCGTTCAGCGTTCTTCAATCCCTGGACTTTGGACATTGAACATTGGACTTTGGACGGATGCCACCATTAATGACGACAAATGACCCTTTAAGCTGATAGTTGAAAGCTGTTGATAAAATGAAGAAACTTCTTCTGGTTTTCATTCTTATGATCCTCATCATCGCTCATATCGGAATAGGCGTCGGGGTGGGGTTCATAATCGGATATTGGAGGGGGCTCCCATCGCTAGATCTGCTCGAGTATAAGGAAACCTCCTCCTGGAAACTCCCCAGCAAGGTCTATTCGGACATATGTGAGGTCAAGCGCGGGGATACGATAGAGTTCCTGCTTGATAAGCTGAAGAGGCTTGAATACACCAGGACGAAGGGAAGTGTGCCGAGGATAGGCGAGTTCACCCTGAACGCTGATGAGAAGGGCTCAGGCGATATGATGATCTACCTGAGGGAGTTCGAGTATCCACACTGGGTCCACAAACCCCAACTCGTCCGACTTAAGATCGAGGACGGTGTGATAACCGACATCAAGGACGAAAAGGGCAGGCGGATAGAGTCCTTTTTCATCGAGCCTGAGCTCATAGCCGAGCTCTACAGCCCCGAGGGAACCGATAGGGAGCTGGTTCATCTCACCGAGGTGCCGGACGATCTGGTCAAGGCCTTCCTTGCTATCGAGGACAACAAGTTTTACGAGCATTGGGGGATATCGATAAAGAGGATTCTGGGAGCGATTTACTACGATCTCAGGACATGGAGCCTACGTCAGGGCGCAAGCACCATCACGCAGCAATTGGCCAGGAATCTCTTCCTGACGCCCGAGAGAAGCTGGAAGCGCAAGATAAAGGAAGCCCTGATGGCCATCAAAATAGAGATGAAGTTCTCCAAGGATGAGATCCTGGAGAGATATCTCAACTTCATAGATCTCGGCAGGTATGGCTCAAGGGAGATATACGGGGTACAACAGGCGGCCAAGTACTATTTCAGGAAACCGGTTTGGGAGCTGACCCTGCCGGAATGTGCTCTCATCGCAGCATTGCCAAGGTCTCCGACCCTCTACTCTCCGATCAGACATCCCGATAACGCCCTCAGACGGCGCAATCTGGTCCTGAGGAGAATGCTTGAAAACGGATTCATAACCGAATCGCAGTATAGAGAGGCTGTGAGGTCCCCTCTCGGCGTCTACCCGATCCCCTCTATGACGAACGAGGCGCCGTATTTCGTGGATTTCCTGCGACAACGGCTTGAAAGGCGGTATTCCAAGTCTATGCTTTACACGCGAGGGTTAAAGATCTACACCACGCTGGATATGTCGATGCAGGAGGCGGCCAATAAGGCGGTGCATGACGGATTGGTCAAAATCGATGAGAAACTCGGTCTGCCGCCATATGATAAACTCAATCTCGAAAATCCAGAGGTCGATCCGCTCAAATATCCTCAGTCGGCCCTTGTGGCCATAGAACCTGAAACCGGATACATCCGCGCCATGGTGGGAGGCAGGGATTACGACGTATCGCAGTTCAACAGGGCGGTACAGGCCAAGAGACAGCCGGGCTCGGTTTTCAAGCCTTTTGTTTACTGTGCCGCCTATGAGGCGAGGATCGCCACGCCCGCCGATACGATAGATGATTCCCCCTGGGCATTGAAAACTCCGGCCGGCGTCTGGGCGCCGAAAAACTACACCGGCAGGTTCTATGGTAGGGTCACCCTGAGGAAAGCGCTCGAGAATTCCATAAACGTCGCCACCGCCAAGTTCTTCTACTACAAGGTCGGTGCGCGCAGGGTGATAAATCTCGCCAGACGTATGGGTATAAGAAGCCCGCTGAGAGGAGTCCCCTCCCTTGCCCTGGGATCCTCCGAACTGACGCTCTTCGAGCTGACATCCGCCTATGGGGTCTGGGCCGCCTTGGGGATAAGGGCCGAGCCGATCTGCGTTAAGTACATGGTGGATCGAAACGGCGATATCATCGAGGAGAACCTGCCCAAGACCAGGAAGGTGCTCAGCGAGGCGGTGGCCTATCAGATGGTCTATCAACTCGAAGGGGTCATCGAGGAGGGAACGGGGAGAAGAGCAAGGGAGATGGGATTTTCCAGGCCCGCGGGAGGCAAGACGGGTACCACTTCCGATTACACCGACGCCTGGTTCATAGGATTCACACCCGATCTGGTCGCCGGCGTGTGGGTCGGATTCGATGATCCCTCACTCAGCATTCAGCTCCCCGGTTCCCGAGCCGCTCTGCCTATATGGACCGATTTCATGAAAAGGGCAAGCAGAGGATACGTGAAGGACTTTAAAAATCCAAACACCATAGATGGTATAGTCTTCAGAGATATAGATAAAGACACAGGGTTGCTTTATAACCCCGGCAAATGCCCACCGAAATCGCTCTTTCGAGAGGTATTCCTCAAAGGCACGGAGCCGACCAAACTGTGCGACGCTCATGATTGATATAGCATCCGATCCTGAAATGTGGTATAATTCCCATCGTAAATCCGATCAGAACTTCAGAGGAGTCCGATGAAAAGGAAAATCTTAGCCGTATCGCTTCTCCTATCCCTGATTTCGGCGGGGATGAGCTTCGGCGTGGGTTATATCAGGTTCACCGGCGAGATAGGCCGAAAGGCTGCCGGTGAAGGTGGGTTTGGTCCTGAGATATCGATCGCCTTCGATCTGGAGGGCAACATCTACGTGAGCGACCTGAAAAACAGGATTATCCAGAAGCTGAACGGACAGGGAAAACCGGTTTTGACCATCTTGGACGATTCCTTGAACAGGCCCGGTGATATATGCGTGGACGGGTCGGGGAACATATTCGTGGCGGATCTGGGGGCCTACCCGCTTGATGAAAGCTCATCTCCTCCCGTTTATCTATTCAGCCCCTGTATTTTGAAGTTCTCGCCCAAAGGGAAATTGCTGGATAAGATCTTCATCGATAAGCTGAAGGGCAGGCCGAATCAAGTTCTGCCTGCAAGGGTCATTATCGACGAAAAGGGAAGATATGCTCTGGGGGTCCAGCCTGAAGGATACGATCGTAAAGTTCTGATAGCGGCGGATAGGAAGGGCGATCTGTTCGTGCTTGACCCCCCAAACTCAAGGATATATAAGTTCAGCCCTTCGGGCGAAAAGCTCCTCGAGTTCGGCAGGTATGGCGGGGGAGACGGCGAGATGGACGATCCGGCCGATATAGCGATATCTCCCGACGGGGAGGTGGTCGTGGCCGATAGAGGGAATCATAGGATGATACGGTTCTCCGGCGACGGGAAATTCCTCAGCGCCTTTGGACACAAGGGGCTTGGCAAAGGGGAGATGATCGATCCGTCCTATCTCGCCATCGCTTCAAACGGGGAGATCCTCGTCAAGGATTCAGCCAGATGGAAACGGCTGATCATGAGCAGAAAGGATCTGCTTTCCGTTCTGATACAAAGCATCATCTTCCAGGGCGATAGCAACTATGACTACGTTTCGAGAACCGAAACGCTCAGATCTCTCCTCAACGAGGGAAGCATGATGCCCGATCAGGAGCCGATGCTGGTGGATCAGGCCGAGGGGGAGGGGAAAGAGAAGGAAAAGGAGCGAAAACAAGAGGAACAACTCGCCAGGAAAGCCATCGCCTATAACCTCATCGAACGTATCCAGCGCTTCACCCCGGAGGGAAAGGTGAAGGATGAGGTGATCTACAGAATAGACAAACGGAGCGAGAAATTGCATGACCTGGAATTCGCCGCCATCGATCCCTTTGGCAACATCTACCTGCTTGATAGGAGCGATCACGTGCTCAGGAGATACGAGATCGAGGGTTTCACACTGAAGGCGGAGAACCTGGATGGCCTGTTGACTCTGGGCGGAAGCAACTCACAGCAGAAATACATCGAGGATTATGAGGACCTCAACCAGAAACCGGATCTGGACGACACCTACAACATATTCGGAGCAGATCAGGACCTTTTCATGAGATACGATATCTCCCCCAGGCTTAATCTCTCGCTGAGGGATATCCTCAGATACAGCGAGCAGGACACCCGTTATATCACGCCCTCCAGGCTCGAGGATAGCTATACGACGGATGCCCACGGGCTGGATAACTTCTTCGGAACGAACCTGCAATGGGTTTTAAACCCGAATCCGTACAGATACAGGGAGCTGAACCTCTATCTCCAGCATATCATGGGATCGTCCAAAGGAGGGATGGATGCCGAGTTCAAGGACGTCAACAGGCAGAAATCGGAGGTGGAGAGCGAGGCTAACAGTTACCTGCTCGGAATAGATTGGGACATACTGCGCAACCTCAATCTCAATCTGGAATACATCCGGCTTAATCCGGGACAGACCAGTAGGAACTATACAAGGCGGTATTACGACGTATCAGGCGATCTCTTTGAGGTGTTGCGCAGTCAGAACGCGTCCTCGATCTACAGCGGTAGGATAAGATTGAAGTTCTGATGATGAATCTTGCCGTCTTCAGGGCGATCTGGATGGCATACTCATCCCAGGTGATTCGGATCGCCCTAGCCTATGTGATTTTGCTTTCCCTCACCTTGATCCTCGGCCTCCTCTGGGAGTTCGAGACGGGAGGGGAAGCGGATTCGCCCAAGCGAATCGGCTATGAGTTTTTCGCCGCTTCCATGCTTATCATGTTATGGCTCCTCCCTCCGCTTATCTCTCATGTCTTCATCGAACCCGGTGATTTGCGCGCCGGGATTATGTTCACCCTGAGCCTCGGTCTTTTCATGTTCCTACTTTCAGCGCCCCATATCACGGCGTTATGGTTGGGAATCGGAGGGATCGATCCACAGGGGATGGCATCGAGTGCGATCAGCATCTTAATCTCCGTCTTGGCTTTCACGCTCCTCGGAGCCTGCCTGGATAAATTCTCCGTCTGGATCTATCCGCTAATCGCCCTTCTCACCTTCGGTCACTATCTCGCAGGCGGAAGGATCGGGAGGTTACTCAGGGTTCTTTCACCTCTCGCCGATCTGACGCTCCTTTCACCGACGAGGTGGATGAACCTGGGGGTGATGAGTCTTATGTCCTGTGCCTTTGCCCTCACGCTGTGTTTGGGCGAAAGACACAGGGCGAAAAGGCACCGAGGTGTGCGGTTTACGGCATGAGTTATCCCTTTTCCACCTCGCTTTTAAGCTCCTGCAACTCAGCCTCCACCGGATCGGCCGGTTTTCCCCCTTGTAGCTCCGCCTTCAGCTTTTCCAGCTCCTCATCGACGCTTGAGGCGGTCAGTTCTCTGAACTTCTTCTCCAGGTCTTTATCCTCTCTCTCGGCGGCTAGTTCCTCGGCGGCTTCCGCTTGAGCCTCTATCTCATCCACCTTCTGGCTCATCCTCTCGAAGGCCTCGAAGGCCGATCCCTCTTTCATCCCGGCGATGGTGTCATGTATCCTTTTCTGAGCCTCGGCCCTCTTCTGCCGGGCGATGAGGAGGTTTTTCTTTCTCCTCGCCTGCTCCACCTTCATCTCCAGGTCCCTGAGCGACTCCTTGAGCTGTTGGACCGCAGTTGCCTGTTTATCCAGTTGGATCTTAAACTCATCGGCCAGCTCGCGCGCCTGATTCTTCCTCTCAAGCGCCTGCCTGGCTAATTCCTCGTTTCCCTTCTGGAGCGCCAGCTTTGCTCTCTCCTGCCAGGTCTTGGCCTCCTCCTCGTATTGCCGCCACTGCTTTTCGAGCTTTTTCTGGTCGGCGATCGCGGCGGCCACCTGTTGCCTGACCTTGATGATCTGTTCCTGCATGTCGGAGACGATCTGCGCGAGCATCTTCTCCGGATCCTCCGCCTTCGAGAGGGCAGCGTTTATATTCGCCTTAAATATCCTCTTTGCCCTGTCGAGAATGCCCATCGTCTAATCCCTCCTTTTTTGATCCTTAAAGTATGGGCTGAGCAGCTTATGGGCGGTTAGGACGTTCATATAGATGGAGTCGAGCGAGAGGAGCATCTCGTTCGGGTCCAGATTTTCAAGGGCGAGGCTATCGACGAGAACGATCCTCTTATCCTGTGGATTTGTGGAGTCTATCCCGAAGCAGGTCGGCAGTATCTCGGTGTTCTCATCCAATATCTTCTCATAGGCCTCCTCACGCCTTTCCGGATCGAGATCATCCACGCCGCACAGATCCAACATGAACTCCACCTGTTCATCCCCCACCATCAGGTATAGCGGTATCCCGTCCTCATCCCTCACGACCAGGATATCCTCCCCGCTCTCCTGAACGTCATAACCGTGTTCCTTGAGAAACCGGATGATCGACTCCTTTGTGCTTAGGTGAGCCATCTTCGTCTCCTCCTCCGGTGGTCTAAACATAATTATATCCTATAAGCCGGGATTGTCAACCCCACCTGTGTTCGAGGAAATTCTCGAGGTTGACTTATAACCGCCTTTGTGTTATCTTATTTAGGAAAATAACACAAGCTGAGGGTGTGGATGAGATCCGTTCTGCCGTTTACAGCGATAGTCGGTCAGGAGAGGCTGAAGAAGGCGTTGATACTTAACGCCGTAAACCCCAACCTGAGAGGCGTTCTGATTAAAGGCGAAAGGGGCACGGCGAAATCCACCGCCGTCAGGGCTCTCGCCGATCTTCTGCCCGATATAGAGGTGGTGGCGGATTGCCCTTTCAACTGTCACCCAACCGATAGATCGATGCAATGCGGTTTATGCGCCGAAAGGGCCGAGGCGGGCGAGGAATTGCCCGTCATCCGGCGTAAGATGAGGGTCGTCGATCTCCCCCTTGGTGCGACAGAGGATAGAATAGCCGGCACCCTGGACATCGAAAAGGCGCTCAAGGAGGGGATAAAGGCGCTTCAACCTGGACTGCTCGCCGAGGCCAACCGGGGGATACTATACATAGATGAGATCAACCTCCTGGAGGATCACCTCGTGGACGTGCTTCTGGACGCCGCCGCGATGGGCGTGAACGTGGTGGAGAGGGAGGGGATATCGGTATCACATCCCGCAAGGTTCATCCTGGTCGGCACGATGAATCCGGAAGAGGGGGAGCTCAGACCGCAGCTACTGGATAGAATCGGCCTGAGCGTCGAGGTGAGAGGCAGCAGGGAGATAGAGGAGAGAAAAAGGATAATCGAGGTGGTCGAGGAGTTCGAGTCCGACCCGGTTGAGTTCGCCCGAAGGTGGGAACCTCGACAGAGAAAACTGAGAGATCGAATTGTGAAGGCCAAGGAGATGCTGCCGCAGGTGAGGATCTCAGATGAGATGTTGGGGAAGATAGCTAAGATGTGCGTCGAACTCGAGGTTGACGGTCACCGTGCCGATATCCTCATCGCCAGATGCGCCAGAACCATAGCCGCATATGATCTGAGGGAGGAGGTGTCAGAAGGGGATATCAGGGAGGCCGCCTCCTTCGTCCTTCCTCACAGGCTTAAAACCGATCCGTTCGAGGAACCGCCCGATATAGAGGAGATCCTCGATCAGGTGATGAATGACGAACCGGAAGAGCGGGAAAATGAGGAGGAGGACGAGGACGATAAGGAGGATAAGGGCGGGGGAGGCGGAGGAAATGGTGGGGAGAGGAGGTTCGACATAGGACGGGCCCTCAAACCCCAGATCAACCCGAAGAGGGACAGAAAACTCAGGGTAGGACACGGCAGACGGGCCAAGTCGATCTCCACTGGCTCGGGGAAATACGTCAAGCCTAGGATGCCCAGACGGAGCGAGAGCGATATCGCCCTGGACGCAACACTCAGAGCCGCAGCCCTCAGATCTTCAGGGAACGGTTTCAGGGTTGAAAGGGAGGATCTGAGGGTGAAGGTGAGGGAAAGACGGGTTTCAGCGGCCATAGCCTTTGTGGTGGACGCATCCGGATCGATGGGCGTTCAGAGGAGAATGGAGGTGGCGAAGGGAGTGGTGATGGAGCTTTTGAGGGAATCCTATCAGAAGAGGGATAAGGTCGCATTCGTCGCGTTCAGGGATGAGGGAGCACAGCTCGTCATGCCGTTTACCTCCAGCCTTACCCTCGCTGCTAAGAAGCTGATGGAGGTTCCCACCGGAGGGAAGACGCCGTTGGCCGCCGGGATTAAAAGGGGCCTGGAGGTTCTGCGCTCGGAGATCAATAGGAACCCACATGAATATCCGATCATGATGCTCGTCTCGGACGGCAGGGCGAACGTCCCGATCAAGGAGAAGATCGGCGCCGAGATAAGGGGACTGGCCGAAAGGATAAGAAAGGAGGGAATACACCTGGTCATAATCGACGGCGAAGACGGCTTCCTAAAGGTGGGATATAACGACCTCATCGAGGAGATCGCCGGTGGGGAGAGGTATAAACTGGATGAACTCAGGTCAAAAAACTTTCGCTCATATTATCGCTGAATGTAGCAGAGGTTTTTAAAGCTACCGTCCGCCGCCTATAGGTCATTTATTGTCATTTGTCGTCATTTATCGTCATTTGTAGTCATTAATGACGGCGAAGCCGAATGACTTAATGACTACAAATGACGGTTGAGCTGTGGACGCAATGGGAATAAAAGCGAATCGGATAAATAACATCATCAACGGAGGTAGGTGATGTTGAAGGGGTGTGCGGTTTTAAGTTTGTTATGTCTCTTCGCCCTGACGGTCTGTCATGCCGATGAGAGCAAGGTTAAGCTCGAAGAGGTGGTGGTGACGGCGACCAGATCGCAGGAGAGGGCGATCGAGACGCCCGCCTCGGTGGAGGTGGTGGGCCGCGATCTTATCGCCCGCATCGGCGCCCCGACGATCGACAAGGCCGTGGAGGATCTACCGGGCGTCTACCTTAAGAGGTCGAAGGGCCTTTCGGATATAATGCCCACCGTCAGCATGCGGGGATTTTACGGATCGGATCGAAATCTGATCCTGATAGACGGCCTGCCAGCGCCGAAGGGATGGAGCTGGAGCAGACTCCCCTCCGCGTCCATCGGGAGGATCGAGGTTGCAAAGGGGGCGTTTTCAGCCCTATACGGCGAACGCGCTATGGGAGGGGTGGTCAATCTGATCACCGTTCGACCACATCAACCGACGTTGAAGGTGGACCTCTCGGCGGCGGAACGAGGCACAAAGGTCTACGAGATATCCTTAGGCGACGGAAACGAGAAAGTGGGATGTTTGTTCTCGGCGGTCAAGCGCAGAACCGATGGATACCCGACCATCCCCGTCCTCGCTAAACCCTATAAGGGCAAAACCGAGCCGAAGGGTGAGGTGATAGGGTTCGAGGAGACAAAGGACAGGAAGGGAAATACGGTCTATCTGGTCGGTGATACGGGCAAGAACTGGTATAAAGACGAAAGCTATAACCTCAAATTGGACTGGAAGCCGAACGGGGAAAACCGCCTGAGCTTTAAGCTATGGCACTGCGATTTCAACTACGGATATCAGGGCGGCGAGAGCTATCTGAAGGATGCCCAGACCCTATCCGCGGTCCGGTCCGGCGTGTTTAAACTCAAGGGATCGAACGTCAAGGTAAAGGTGTCCGAGACTCAATTCACGTCCAGTTACGGAGGTGAGCCGGTCGATATGTTCGGGGCATCGTTCAAACACAGCTTAGGGAAGAAAGGCGAGGTGGAATTGATAGCGGAGTGGGACAGGACCGAGCACTGGTGGGTCTCGCCAAGCGGCAGTTACACCTCGTCGCCGGAGAGAAACCTGAGAATCGAGATACACTCCGCCTTAAGGGAGATCATACCTCGCTCGAAACTTAACGTGGGAGCCGATCTCAGGGAGGGAAAGGTCGACGCGAAACGGTGGACTCTGGAGAACTGGCTGGATAGATCGAGCGCATCTAGATTGAACCTCCAGACCAAGGGAAAAGTCGTCTCGGCCGGAATCTACGCTCAGGAGGAGCTCATGCTGATGGAAAAAAAGCTAAAGCTGTTTCTGGGTGGAAGGTTGGACGTGTGGAAGGTGAAGGACGGATACAACAGGGAATGGCGGGATAAGGAGAAGAGGTATATCGAGGACGAGTTCGACGAGAGAAGCGAGATGACCTTCTCTCCTAAGGCATCGGTTGTATACAACCCGGACGATGTCACCTCCCTCAGGGCGTCGATCGGATCCTCCTTCAGGGGGCCGGAGGTGGGAGACCTTTATAAGAGCTGGTATTTCTGGGGAAGGCTGTATCTGTGTAACCCGGAGCTCGGACCTGAAAGGGGATATTCGGCCGAGGTAGGCATAGATCGAAAGATAGGCGATCTACTGCGAGCCAGGGCGACGCTGTTTTATAACAGGATGAAGGATCTGATCTACTACAGGTCGTTCTCCGATGAGGAGGTGAAGGCGTATAACGAACGACATGGCACCTCTTACAAGGGGATCAAAAGGAAGGAGAACGTAGCCTCCGCCGAGAGCAAAGGTGTGGAGCTGGGGGCGAACCTCAAACCTATCGGAGGTATCTCGCCCTTCCTCGCCCTCACCTATACCCATACCGAGGTGCTGGAGAACCCCGCTAATCCCGACTCGGTCGGCAAAAGGCTTCCACGTATCCCCGATCTCATCTGCAGCGCCGGATTCGATCTGAACCGCTCGCCTCTGAGCGGTCGGATTACGGCCAGATATGTGAGCAAGGCGTATACCGAGGACGACAACTCGGACGTGGAAAGCGGCGTCTACGGGGTTTACGATCCGCATTTCGTCGTGGATCTCTCCCTATCGTGCTCGATAACCGATCGCACCTCGATAACTCTGGCGGTGGAGAACCTGTTGAACGAGGAGTATTACCAGCATTATAAGGCGCCTGGGCGAACGATCTGGATGAAGCTAAGCAGGGAGATCAGATGATCAGGCTTCTGTGCCTCACCCTCCTACTGATGGCGGCTCAGGGGGAGGGAGCCCCCCTGAGCCGCGTCGTTCTCCTCAACGGCGACGCGGCCGAGATCATATGTGCCTTGGGCGCCGAGGGGAGGGTCGTGGGCGTATCGCACGAGATACTTAAATGCCCCGAACTCGCCCTTAAGCTCTCCGGCAAACCTTCCGTCGGAAGATGGAACTCGCCAAATTTAGAGCTCATCGCCTCCCTCAAGCCGGACGCCGTGATAGCCTACAGCAGATGGCCCGATTCGAGGTTGGAGGAGGGGCTAAACCCGCTTGGCATAAGGGTGATGAGGATCGACTGCTACAAGCTCGATAAGCTCACAGGGGATATAAAGCGGTTGAGTGAGATGTTCGGTGAAAGGGAAAAGGCTGAGAAGATGATCCAATTTATAGGTGCCAAGCTCAAACTGGTGAGGGAGAGGGTGAAGCGCATCCCGCCTAAAGAAAGGGTGAAGGTTTATGTGGAGAGCTATTCAGACTATGTATCGGTGGCAAGAGGATCGGGCGGAGCTCAGTTGTGCGAGGCGGCGGGCGGGATGAACATAGCCGCCGATCAACCCGTCCCATATCCCCGTCTGAGCCCCGAATGGGTGTTGAGGGAGAACCCACAGGTGATAGTCAAGGCCGTCTCCAGGGGAAGGGTGAAGGTGGGCTACGGAGTCGATAACGCGGCTCCCCTCAGGGATCTATGGCGTGAGATCACGTCTCGTCCCGGATGGGATGAGATCGACGCTGTGAGAAACGGAAGGGTATATCTGATCTCGGCCGACATCTGGACCGGACCCAGGGCTTTCGTAGGCGTGTGTTATCTGGCGAAATGGTTTTACCCGAAGCGGTTCGATGAGCTCGAACCGAGAAAAATACACGAGGAATATCTGAAGAGGTTTCTGGGGGTCAAGCTTAAGGGGATATTCGTCTATGAAGGGAAGTGAGCTCTATTCGAGATATAGGTCACGCAGGATCCACCTTTTAGGAGCGATCTCCGTGGCGCTGCTTCTCACCATCCTCATCTCCCTCTCACTTGGCGCCGTATCGATCGGGTTGAAGGAGCTGCTCCGAATTCTCCTCGGTGGCGGCGATGGAATGGAGAGGGCGATCGTGTGGGAGATGAGGATGCCGAGGGTGACGATGGCGATCCTGGGAGGGGCGTGTTTGGCCCTTTCAGGCGCGGCCATACAGGGGATACTGCGTAACCCACTAGCCAGCCCGTTCACACTTGGGGTGGCCAGCGCCTCGGGCTTCGGTGCGGCTTTAGCGATAACGTTAGGGGCGGGATTGATAGGGTGGGGCAGGTATCTGATCGTCACAAACGCCTTCACCTTTGCCCTTCTCGCCTCCGCCATCGCATACGGCGTGGCCCGTCTGAAAGGCGCCTCCTCCAATTCCATGATCCTATCCGGGGTGGCGGTCATGTATCTGTTCTCATCCCTCACCTCCATACTCCAATATCTGGGTATGAGAGAGGACGTCCATGCCGTGGTTTTCTGGCTGATGGGAAGCCTGAACGGGATGCGGTGGTGGAAGGTTGGAGCCGTCTTCATCGCCTTCGTCCTTTCCGCTCCGATACTGATCTCGAAAAGCTGGGAGATGAACGCCATGCTCAGTGGAGATGAGGTGGCCATGAGTCTGGGCGTGGACGTCAAAAGGCTGAGGCTGATCTCCACAGCCCTCTCATCGCTCATGACCGCCACGGTCATCTCCTTCACCGGAACGATCGGGTTCATCGGCCTTGTGGCCCCTCACATAGCGAGGCTGCTGATAGGGGCTGAACATTCGCTCCTCTTTCCCACGAGCGCCCTGACGGGAGCTCTTCTCCTGCTGGGTGCCGACACCATCTCGAGGTTGCTGTTGGCGCCGAGTGAGATACCGATAGGGATCACCACATCCCTCATCGGCATACCCTTTTTCCTTTACCTGCTGATGAGGAGAGGACGACGATGAGACTTCTCGTCGATAAGCTCAGCTTCAGCTATAGCGGGAGACCAGTGCTGGAGGAGATCAGCTTCGAGGTGGAAAATGAGATGGCAGCCGTGGTGGGGCCGAACGGCTCAGGTAAAACGACCCTCCTGAAATGTTTGGGGGGGATGTTAAACGGGAGAGGCGATATCTGGATCGAGATCGACGGAGGAAAGCTGAATTTGAGGAGATTGTCAAAGCGCATGATCGCAAGGCTCGTCTCCTTTCTGCCACAAGATGGCGAGGAGAGGATGCCGCTGAGATCGCTTGAGGTGGTGTTGATCGGTAGATATCCGCATAAGGGATTCGGTTTGAAACCGGGCGATGAGGAGATTGAGGCCGCGATGGAGGCGTTGAGAATGGTGAAGGCCGAGCATCTGGCCATGCGCAGGTTCGACGAGCTGAGCGGTGGTGAGCGCCAGAAGGTGAGAATCGCACGCGCCCTCGCCCAGCAGCCGAGGCTGATGCTGCTGGATGAGCCGCTTAACAACCTGGATCTCAGACATCAGATCGAGGTGATCTCGCTTCTCAGACGCCTCAAAACCGAGAGGAGGATTTCCATCATCCTCGTTCTGCACGATTTGAATTTCGCCTCTTTCGCCGATAAACTCCTGATGTTGAGGGGGGGAAGGCTGATCGGATCGGGCGCTCCCCAACAGCTCCTCACCCCGGATACGATAGCCCAGCTTTTCGATGTTGAGGTCGATATGGCGGAGGTGGGTGGGAGACGCTTTATAATACCGACTTACTCATATCGTTGCTGAGTGTGGTGGAGATCTTGAAACTAGCAGCCATAGCTGAAAAGCGTCATTTATAGTCACTTGTAGTCATTTATGGCCATTTTAAATGACGGCGAAGCCAAATGACCCAATGACTCAAATGACCAAGTTGTGAACGACAAATGATCGGTCAGGAAGGAATTCTACACTTAAGGGGAATAAGAGCAATGCTGAGATCCACTTGAGGAGGTGTTTCACATGTCGAAGAGGAAGGGGGTTTTCAAGTTAGCCGCCGTTATAGGGTACTCAGGCAGCGTGCTCAGGCTTTTCGCCGAGGCGTGGGAATCCCTCCGAAAGGAGGGTTACGGGATCGAGCTGAGGGCCGTTACCCCCAGATCGACAGTCGACTGGGAGGAGTTCATCTCGTATGCACGAGGGGCCGATGCCCTCCTGTTTTACGGCTCCTCTTCCTTTGAACGGATCGACGAGCTGTCGAAGGGCAAACCGGATAGAATCGTCGTCTCGTTCGGGGAAGGGGGGATCGAAGGCAACGTACACCCATCGGCCGCCCTTGAGGCCGAGAGATATTACAAGTTCGGAGGCATTCGAAACCTGAAGAACCTGATTCTTTTCCTAGGGAAGCTGGCAGGATGGGATTTCCAACCTGCTCCTCCTGAACCCATCCCCTGGCAGGGGATATATCATCCTCAGTTGGGCGTGTTCGCATCGAGGGAGGAGTACGAGAAGGTCTATCCGCTAAAAGCAAGGGTCGGGCTGCTCTTCTACAGATCGCAGTGGGAAAACGGCGACACCGCGACGGTGGATCTGCTCGTTCATAAGTTGGAGGGGGAGAAGATAGGGGTGGTGCCGGTCTTCAGCTACAGCATGAGCGATCCGAGGCTGGGAATACCGGGTAACGAGGAGGCGTTGAAGCTGCTCGAGGGATGCGATCTGATCCTCAACCTCCAATCCTTCACCCTCCTGAGGGGCGATCTCACCCCGCTTGAGAGGCTGAACGCCCCGATCCTGCAGGGGATAAAGGAGTACTACAAGAGCGAGGAGGAGTGGAGGGCGGACCCTCAGGGGATTAGCCCGATGAGCCAGGTGATGTCCGTCGCCCAGCCGGAGATCTCCGGGACGATCGAGCCGATCCTGATCAGCGCCAAGGTGGAGGTGAGCGAACCCAGGATCAAGGGAAGCTATGCCCTGCAGATGCCGATAGGGGACAGGGCGGATCTGATCATGAGACGGATCAAAGGATGGCTGACACTACAGCGTAAGCCGATACCTCAACGCAGGATCACCTTCGTCCTACATAATGCCCCCTGCAAGAGCGTTGAGGCTACAGTCGGGAGAGGATACGGCCTGGACACGCCTGAAAGCCTCGTCAGGGTCATGAGGGCGATGAAGGAGATGGGATACAGGGTTGAGGGAATTCCCGAATCGGGCGAGGATCTGGTGAGGATGATACTGGATCGGAAGGCGATCTCCGAGTTCAGATGGACCACAACGGATGAGATCGTCTCTAAAGGCGGCGTGCTGGAGTATATCGACGCTCAAAGATATGAGAGATGGTTTGACTCACTGCCCAAATCGGCGCAAAAGAAGGTGATCGAAAGCTGGGGCGATCCTCCGGGAGAGGCGATGGTGTATGAGGGGAAGATACTCGTGACTGGATTGAACTTCGGCAACGTGAACGTGATTCTCCAACCCAAAAGGGGATGTGCCGGGGCGAAATGTGACGGCAAAGTCTGTAAGATACTACATGATCCCACCCTTCCCCCACCCCATCACTGGCTCGCCACCTACATGTGGATAGCTCAGAACTCCGACCTCGTCGTCCATGTCGGGACGCACGGCTATCTGGAGTTCCTGCCCGGCAAAGGCGTCGGATTGGCTCAGGAGGATTTCCCCGAGATCTCCATCTCCGACAAACCTCACCTCTACATCTACACGATCTCCAATCCCCCGGAGGGGATCATCGCCAAGCGCAGGAGCTACGCAACCCTCATCGACCATCTCATCCCGACCATCTCACCCTCGGGCCTTTATGACGATCTGGAGGAGATCGACGGGCTTTTGAGACAATATGAGGACGCCCGAAGGACGGAGGATGACGCCAGAATGAAGGTGCTGGAGCGACAGATAACCGATCTGGCCCTGAAGGCGAATCTGATCGAGGGGGAGGAGGAATTTGAGGAGATAAGGGAGGAGCTTCACTCCAGGCTGACGTTGATGCGCGAGACGATGATCCCCTATGGGCTCCACATCCTCGGCGAGCCACCCCAAGGGGATGAGCTGGTGGACATGCTCGTCTCCATCCTCCGGTTCGACGGAGATGTGCCCTCGATAAGGAGGGGAATCATAGAGGTAGAGGGCGGGAATTATGATGAAGTACTTCAAGATCCGTTCTCCGGCAAGTTCCTGGATGAGGTGACGGAGAAGGCTCGGAAGCTGATGAAGCTCGCTCTGGAAAAGGGCACGGACGGGGGGATAATCGAGGAAACCCTCCAGGTGAGGAACCCCGGGGCGATCGAAGTTCTACGGAGGACGGTGGAGTACGGCCTGGAGGTGGCTAGGGAGCTGGAGGCGACGAGGAGGGAGGTATTACAGCTTCTGCGCGGCATGAACGGCGAGTACATCGAGCCCGGAGCGTCGGGCAGCCTGACGCGCGGCAGGGTGGAGGTTCTGCCCACGGGAAGGAACTTCTACGGAGTCGATCCGTGGAGGGTTCCTACGCCCGCGGCCATTGAGGTCGGCCAACAGCTTGCCGAAAAGCTCCTGCACAGATACCTGCATGAGGAGGGCGAGTATCCCGAATCGGTCGGGATGGTTTTGTTCTCAATGGACGTCTTCAGGGCCGATGGGGAGGAGGTCGCTCAGATACTCCACCTGTTAGGGGTCAAACCCAGGTGGGATAAAGGAGGAAGGGCGCGCGGGATCGAGATCATTCCGCTTCAGGAACTAGGCAGGCCACGCATAGACGTCACCGTAAGATTAAGCGGCATAATGCGCGATACCCTCCCGCACATATGGGAGATGATAGACGAGGCCGTAAGGGCTGTATCCTGTCTGGATGAGCCGCCGGAGATAAACTACATCAGGAAACATAAGCTTGAGGCGATGGAGAGGGGGTTATCGGAGAGGGAAGCTACCTTCAGGGTGTTCGCCGCTCAGCCCGGAAGCTACGGAGCAGGCGTGAACTACGCCGTCGAGGCCTCAGCTTGGGAGAACGAAGAGGATCTGAGGGATGTATACGTCGATTGGGGCGGATATGCTTACGGCAAGGACGTCTACGGCCAGCCCGCACACAAGTCCTTCGCCTTCAACCTGTCCAAGGTGAAAGTCTCCTTTAACAAGCTGGAAAGCGATGAGCATGATCTGCTAGGCTGCTGCTGCTACTTCGCCTACCAGGGCGGGATGACCGCCGCCGTCAAATCCATATCGGGCGAGGATGTGAAAACCTATTGGGGTGATACGCGAGACCCCGATCGGATCGATGTTCGCGACATGAAGGACGAGATAGAAAGGGTGGTGAGAACTAGACTGCTCAATCCTAAATGGCTCGAGGGGATGAGACGACACGGATATAAGGGGGCGGGTGATATCTCATCCAGGGTGGTTCATCTTTACGGCTGGGATGCCACCGCGGGGGTGGTCGAGGACTGGATATACGACGAGATTCAAAAGAGGATTGTGGTCGGGATGAAGGAGTGGTTCATGGAGCACAACCCCTATGCCCTGGAGGAGATCGCCAGGAGGTTGCTCGAGGCTCATAGTAGAGGGATGTGGAACGCCGACGAGGAGAACCTCGAGGAGCTGAAGGAGATCTATATGGAACTCGAGGGAATCCTGGAGGATGAAGAGCGCAGGGGCGAATTTCAAGGAGGAGATGTGAGGATATTTACGAAGAGGGATGTGGATGAATGGCGGGAGAAGGCTGAGAAGATCGAGGAGTGGAAACGGATGATCTTGGAATGAAAGGGGGAAGAGGACCTTGAACGAGAAAAGGAGGTTCTTCGACGAGGTCTCCCAGGGTTGCGGTATGGACTACTTCAAGGATGGCGAGATCCCCAAGCTTAGAAACCATATCTCACTTTGGGGCTTGAGGAGAGGGGATATCGTGCTCGAGGTGGGTTCGGGAACGGGGAGGCTTACGCCCTATCTTTTGGAGATGGTCGGAGACGAAGGGGAGGTCTACTGCCTCGATTTTTCACTGAAGATGCTCCTCAAGGCGAGGGGACGGAAGTTCTCGGGGAGGGTGTGGTTCATTCAGGCCGATGTGATTTCGATCCCCCTTATTAGGGGGTGTTGTGACGTCGTCGTGTGTTTCTCCGCCTTTCCTCATTTCTCGGATAAGAGGAAAGCGCTTGAGGAGTTCCACAGGGTCTTAAAGCCTACCGGGAGGCTTGTGATCTCCCACCTTCTGAGGAGGGAGGAGGTAAATGAGCTGCATAGAAGGATAGGGGGCGCTATCGGAGATGATATGATCCCGCCCGACGAGGAGATGGAGAAGCTTCTTTGCTCGACGGGGTTTGAAGGGTATGATATCATAAATGATGAGAGGGGATATCTGGTTTTAGCACTCAGTGGAGGTGAACCGAGATGACGAAGATGGATGTGAAAAGGCTTGAAGCGCTGTTGAAATACTGGATCGCTCATAATGAGGAGCATGCCGGAGAGTTTCAGGAATGGGCTGATAAAGCGAAAACATCAGGGAATATCGCCATCCACGATAGCATGTCGATCGCCGTCAGGAAAATATATGAGGCGAACGAGTACCTGCTCAAAGCTCTTAAGGAGCTTAATCAAGATTCAGAAAACCTTTTGACCTACCCTTTGGCCGTATACCCATGCGTCGAGGCGACGACGACCTGTTTTATGCCCAGTTCCTCCGCCCTCTGCCGGGCGACCTTCAGCGTGAGATCGGTGTTGACCTTCCCCGGAGTTTCAAAATAGACGATCTTCCCTTCCATGTTTGAACCTCCTCGATCCATTAGCTGTCAGCCGTCAGCCTGGTTGACTGACAAAAGTCTGAGATTGGTATTGCCATGAGGCAGAAATCATGGTATAACCTCCCAAAGACAAACCAAACTAAAAGAGAAGGAGG